>CAMZKV010000039.1 GCA_947311445.1 uncultured Chlorobiota bacterium
ATATGAAAACTACAACAAGACGAGATTTTATAAAGATTTCTTCAATGGGAGTTGGAGGATTAGTTGTTGCAACAACACCAATTCTAAATTGGGTTCCTGGTTTTTTAAAAGAAGATTCTGAAATACCCGATGATTCAAAATTAAAAAGAATTCCTACTTATTGTGAAGTTTGTTTTTGGAAATGTGCTGCATGGGCATATGTAAACGATAAAGGTAAGGTTGTTAAAATTATTGGTAATGATGATGACCAACACTCAAACGGAAGACTTTGCCCAAGAGGAACAGGCGGACTTGGAATGATGGAAGATGAAGACCGTTTAACAAAACCTCTTATGAGAGTTGGAGAGCCGGGAAATCAAACATTTAAAGAAGTTTCATGGGATGAAGCATATGATTTCATAGCTAAGAAAATGACAGAAATTGGAGATAAGTACGGAAAGGAAAGTATGGCACTTTTTCACCATGGAACAACTGGTCCTCATTTTGAACATCTTTTTAAAGCATATGGCTCAGATTGTATTGCCGAACCTGCAATTGCACAATGTTTAGTTCCTCGTGAAGTTGGTTTTAAAGCAACTTTTGGAAGAGGCTTATCTTCTCCGGAGCCAACAGATATTAGAAATACAAGATGCCTTGTTTTAATAGGAAATCATATTGGTGAAAACATGCATAATGGTCATGTGCAAGAAATGTCAGAAGCAATTGATAACGGAGCAACAATAATAACTGTTGACCCTCGTTTTTCTACAGCAGCAAGTAAATCGCAATACTGGTTACCAATAAAACCAGCAACAGATTTAGCCCTTCTTCTTTCTTGGATGAATGTTATTATTAAAGAAAAGCTTTACGATAAAGAATATGTTGAAAAATATACTTATGGGTTTGATCTATTAAAAAACCATGTAAAATCATACACCCCAGAATGGGCATATACAAAAACAGGTATCAAACCAAATGTTATTCGCAAAACTGCATATGAAATGGCAGGAGCTGCTCCCGCTGTTGTTGTTCATCCAGGAAGACATACTGTATGGTATGGCGATGATACTCAAAGAACAAGAGCAATTGCAATTTTAAATACATTGCTTGGGTCTTATGGAAAAAAAGGAGGAATTTATTTTCCTGAAAAAAGAAGATTACCAAAATACCCTCACGAAGAATATGTTGAACCAAAATGGACTTGGAAAGACATTACAAGAGATAAACATAAACTTGCAATTCTTGGTGTTACAAACGTGCTTATTGATTATGCTCTTCCCGAAAACAAATCGGATAAAAAAATAAAAGGCTGTTTTATTACTGCCACAAATATTGTTAAATCAATACCCGATCAAAAGAAAACAATTAGAGCTTTAGACAACATGGAACTTGTTGTTGTTGTTGACACTATGCCAACAGAAATTACAGGTTATGCCGATATTGTTTTGCCCGAAGCTGTTTATTTAGAAAGATATGATTATGCAAGAGCAAGCCAGCACAGAAAACCAAATATTGCTTTAAGAATGCCGGTTGTTGATAAACCTATGGGCGATGCAAAACCTGGCTGGATGATTGCAAGAGAACTTGGTATTAAATTAGGTTTGGAAAAATACTTCCCATGGAAAAATATTGAAGATGTTTTAGATTGGCAATTTAAAAAAGTTGGAACATCTTTAGAAGAAATGAAAAAAATTGGCCTTAAAGAATTCGATAAAGAAGATTATCTTTATATCCCTGACGGTGCAGAATGGGAATTTAATACACCAACAGGTAAAATTGAACTTTTTTCAAATCTTTTAGCGGGAGAAGGTTATGATGCAATGCCTAAATTTACAGAGCACCAACAAAATCCTCCAGGCTTTTTCAGACTAATATACGGAAGAGTTCCAATGCACACATTCGGAAGAACTGTTAACAATCCATATTTAAATAGCTTACGTCCTGAAAATCATCTTTGGGTAAACCCAAAAGTTGCAAAAGATTGGGGAATAAAAAGTGGTCAGGAAGTTTGGTTAGAAAATCAAGATGGCGTAAAAACAGATTTTCCCGTTAAAGTTAGAATTACACAAAGAATTAATAGCAATGCCGTTTACTTACCACATGGCTTTGGTGGTGATAATAAAAAAATGACAAGAGCATACGGTAAAGGAGCATCAGATTCTGAGTTAATTACAAATGTTATGATTGACAAAGAAACAGGAGCAACAGGAATGAGAGGAAATTTTGTAAGCTTTTTATTAGAAGAGCCCAAAAAAGAACAAAAATCAGTATAAAACTTAATTATCTCTTAAGAGAAAACTTAAATATAGAATTATGAGATATGGAATGGCAATAGACACTAGAAAATGTGTCGGATGTAGCGACTGTGTCGTTGCATGTCAAACAGAAAATAACGTTCCTCACGGATATACAAGGGATTGGATTTCTGAAACTGTTGAAGGGATATACCCAGATTTAGCATTAGAAATTCGTTCTGAAAGATGTAATCATTGTGATAATACACCTTGTGTTAGAACTTGTCCAACAGGAGCAAGTCATGTTATAGAAGGCGGTATTGTTAAAGTTACACACGAAGAGTGTATTGGTTGTGCAGCATGTATTGAATCATGTCCGTATGATGCAAGATATTTTCATCCGGAAGGATATGTTGATAAATGTACATTTTGCGACCATCGTGTTAAAAATGGACAAGACCCTGCATGCGTCTCTGTTTGTCCAACACATTGCATGTATTTTGGCGATTTAGATGACCCTAACAGCGAAATCTCAAAAATTGTTGCAAAAAACAAAGTTAAAGTTTTGGCACCAGAAGCAGGAACAAAACCACAAATTTTTTATATAGTATAATTTTAAAACCTCATAAAATTCATTTAGAAATGAGAGAAGAACTTATTACAAGCGGAAGAATGAACCCGGGTATAGATCCTGTGCTTCATGGATGGCATTGGCCAATTCCTTTTTATTTATTTGTTGGAGGACTTGCTGCCGGCTTATTATTTTTTGCTGCATATAAATACCTAGCTGGCAAAGAAAAAGATTTCCCAACAGCAATTATGATAGGACCTTTTGTTGCATTAGTTGCAATAGTTGTGGGTTTAATGGCATTAATATATGATTTACAACACCCATTATATGCTTGGCAATTATTTACAACTGTTAGAATTGTATCTCCAATGTCTTGGGGAGCATGGACATTAATGATTGTTTCAATTGTAAATATTATCTGGATATTTACTTTCTTAAAAAAGATATTTCCAAAATTTAATTTAAAACAAAATTTTCTTAAAAAAGTTGTTAGTATTTTTATTGAAGAAAAACAATCTGAAGGAGAGTTAAATTGGGATTGGAAATATAAATTGCTTCGTAATTTTGAAAAATTTTCAATTACAAACAGAAGTGCCATCGCGTGGGTAATGATATTGCTTTCAGTTGTTTTAGGCGTTTATACTGGCATTTTATTGTCAGCATTTAATGCAAGACCATTGTGGAATACTGCATTATTAGGACCTTTATTCTTAACATCAGGTCTTTCAACAGGGGCTGCAATGTTAATGATACTTTCAAAAACACATATAGAAAAATTTACTTTTAGTAAGATTGATATTTTATTAATTGTTATTGAATTGTTTTTTATTACCCATATGTTTATGGGATACCTTGCAGGTTCAGAGGTAAAAGCAGAAGCTGCCCATTATTTCCTTGGCGGAGAATTTACTGTAACTTTTTGGATAAATGTAATTATTTTAGGTTTAGTTATTCCTTTAATTTTAGAAACAATGGAACTTTTACATGTAAAAATTCCGGTTATAATACCAGGCCTGTTAATTCTTTGGGGAGGAATGATGTTTAGGTTTATTATGGTTGATGCAGGACAAGTTATCAGATATTTATATTAAAATAAAAAATATATTAAAATGGAAGAAGTAAAATTACAAAAACCACCAAAAAAATACATGAATCCGTATTTAGCCGGTGTTCTTCTTGGGATAGTTATTCTTTTATCTTTCTATTTTACAAGAGAAGGACTTGGTGCAAGTGGGGCATTTAAAAGAGGTGTTGCAAAGGTAGAGCAAGTTATTATACCATCTCATCTTGACAGTGAAGATTCAGCATTTCACCATTATGTAACAGGCGGAAAAGATCCTTTAAAAAACAGATTGGTTTACATGATTGTAGGTGTTTTTATTGGAGGATTTTTATCTGGAGCAATAAACAGAAGACTTAAATTAAAGTTAGAACATTCACCAAAAATAACTTCAAGAAAAAGAGCTATTGCGGCCTTAATTGGAGGTGCATTATTTGGTATAGGTTCTGCTTTTGGTCGGGGTTGCACAAGTGGTGCAGGCTTAGACGGAATGGCAGTTCTTGCAACATCTGGTTTTGTTGTTGTTGCTATGATATTTGGTGTTGGCTATGCTGCAGCATGGTTTTTTAGAAAATTATGGATTTAAAAATTAAAGAAAACAAATAAGATATGGGACCATTATTTACAGCAACTGATGAATGGAGTTTTGTCATTGCACTCGTTATAGGTATTGCATTTGGATTTATTCTTGAAAGTGCAGGTTTTTCCTCTTCAAGAAAACTTGCAGGTGTATTTTATGGATATGACTTTGTTGTATTACAAGTGTTTTTTACAGCAGCAATTACAGCAGCAATAGGACTTTTATTTTTTGAATATTTTGGATGGTTAGATTTATCTGCAATCTGGATTAATAAATTCTATATAGGTTCTGCTATTTTAGGTGGAGGTATTATGGGAATTGGTTTTATTATTGGAGGCTTTTGCCCGGGTACAAGTGCTTGTGCTTCAGCTGTCGGTAAAATTGATGCAATGTTATTTTTAGGAGGATTTATTGTAGGTGTTATATTATTTGATGCGTTTTTCCCATTTTACAAAGGCTTTTACAAAGCTAACAATATGGGTGGAGCATTAATTTATGAAGATTTAGGAATGGGAAAATACACATTCTTATTATTATTCGTAATTGTTGCCCTAGCATCTTTTATTGCAACTGCATATATTCAAAAAAGAGTTTCAAAAAAATCTGAAAAATATTAAAATATTTGATATGAGTGATACAAGAATAATAAAAAAACGATATATTTTCATGGCTTTTGTTTTTGTTGGTTTAGCTCTTTTATTAGTGCTACTTCCTGAAAAACAAATTTCAAAACAAATTAAGCCTGAAAAACTTTTGCAAGAAATAAATGACAACACTCGTTATTTTTCAACAGATGATGTTGCTGCTAAAATAATTGAGAGCGATTTATTTATTCAGCCAATTGATGTTAGAACTCCTGAAGAGTTTAAAAAATTTCATTTAAAAAGAGCAATTAATATTCCTCTAGACAGTATTCTAAACAAAGATGAAAAAGGGAACTTTGAGTATGCTAACATTTTAAATCAGGAAGTTAAATCAAACGTGTTGTATTCAAACGGAACAATTTATTCGAACCAAGCATGGTTATTATTAAGAAGATTAAATTTCAAAAACAACTATGTTATGGAAGGCGGTTTAAATAAGTGGATTGAAACAATAATAAGACCGCAGAAACCTCCTGTTACAGCAAGTCAAAACGAATTAGATAAATATAGTTTTAGAAAAGCTGCAAGTATGTTTTTTGGAGGGGGTTCTGTAAATGTTGCATCAAGTGAAAGTTCTGCACCTGCCCCTATTATTAAGAAAAAAGCAATGAAAGAAGAAGAGGGAGGTTGCTAATTGTCTGTTTATAATTAAAATAAATGAAAATGAAAATTGTAGAAAGTAAAAAAATATCAAATAAACTTCCAATTATTGGAATTGTATTTATATTAATTGTCATAATTGGACTAATAACAATGGAACGTCCAAAACACCACTATCGTCTTACAACAGAGCAAATGCTTGAAAAAACTTTAAAGCGTGATTATGTAATTAAATATGATAAATTTTCAGATATTTATTATAATAACGATTCATTATATCGATTTATTGATTTGCGTTCAGCCCATGATTTTCAGGTATCGCATTTAAAAGGTGCAATTAATATTCCTTTATCAAAAATATTGAATGATGAATATAAAAACATTATAAATCAAGATAAGAAAGTAAATGTTTTTTATCACTCAGACCAAAAAGGTGCTTGTGGACCATGGATGATTTTAACACAATTAGGATATAAAAATAATTATGTTTTAGCTGGGGGTTATGATTATGTAACAGAACATATTATAAAAGAATATTCACCAATGGTAGGAAACTTCTCAGCTGAAAAACCAAAATATGATTATAAAGAAATTATAAGTAAGACTGCTGGTGGTGGTTCTGTAGTATCAAGTGCTTCTTCTGCACCTGCACCAATTATTAAGAAAAAAGCAATGAAAGAAGAAGAGGGAGGTTGCTAATATTTAACATTAAACTAAAAACAATGAATAAAAGAATATATTTATTAACTGCTGTACTTTTTATATTTTTAATTGGTAATGTTGGGTGTTCAAGTGACAATCCAAAAAAGAAACAAACAATTGAACTAAATAAAAAGGACATAAATGAAACTGATGCTTTAATTAATTTTCTTGAGAAATCTGGAAATATAATCAATGAAAAAAGAATTCCAACATTAATTTCAGCTGATAAAGTTAAATCTAATTTGAAAAAATGGTTTGTTATTGATATAAGAAAACATAAAGACTATGTTGCCGGTCATATTGATGGTGCTGTAAATGTTTCCGTTGGAGATATAGTTGATTATATGAAAAAAAATGTTGCTGCAAGCACCTATGAAAAAATAGTAATTGTTTGTTATTCAGGGCATAAGGCAAGTTTTACAACTATGGGCTTGCAATTGTTAGGCTATAAAAATGTTTATTCAATGAAATGGGGCATGAGTTCTTGGGATAAGAACACTGCAGCAAACAAATGGCTAAAACACAGTTCAGATAAATATTTATCTAAATTGGAAACAAAAACCTATTCCAAAGGAAAAAAAACAAAACTTCCAACAATAAAAACAGGGAAAACCATTGGTTATGATATTTTAGAAGAAAGGGTAAAAGCAATATTTAAAAAGTTAGATTTTAAAATTAGTGTGGATAAGGTAATGGAAAATCCATCAGAATATTACATCTTAAATTATTGGCCAGACTACCATTATAACAAAGGGCATTTGCCAGGAGCAATTCAATATTCTCCAAAAGAAGATCTTGTAAGAAGTGCAGATTTATTGAGCTTACCAACTGATAAAAAAATAGTTGTATATTGTTATACAGGACAGAATGCTAGTTTTACCGCAGCATATCTGCAAGTTTTAGGCTATGATGCTTATACATTAACTTATGGAGCAAATTCATTTATGCACTCAAAATTAATTAGTAACAAAATAGGCCATGCTTTTAATGCTTCTCAAATTAAAAATTATCCCTTGGTAAAAGGCGAATTTCCAAGCATAAAAAAAGAAGGCTCATCTGATATTGAACCAGAGGAAGATAATGCTAGTCCAATTATTATTAAAAAGAAAGTTACAAAAGAAGAAGAAGGAGGATGCTAAACAATATTGAAAATTTTAAAGGCGGAAAAATACTTTTCCGCCTTTTGTATGCTATAGAACACAAAACTTGATATAGATATAAATTTTTTATATATTTGTTTGTCAAGTTTTTATTAACATACTTAAATAATTTATCATGAGAAAAATTTTAAATTTTTGTAATTTATTCTTTTTTGTAACATTAATTATTGCTTCTTCTTGCAAAAAAGAACAATCGGAGGATATCCTAAACGAATTTAAAAAACATTGAAGATGTTGTTCTCCTTTTAAATTTTGGAACATCAAAAGCTAACAAAACAGATTATGAACTAACAAAACAAACGCCCGACAATTATTTTGTTGCATTAAAACGTGTTACTTTAATTGGAAATAATGAAACTTCTGATTTTGAAATTTTAAACAAATCAAACCTAGCTTCTTCTCTTGTTTTTGATTTTACCGACACAGAAACAACACATTCCCTAATGCAAGGTGTTGATGTACCAGACGGAGAATATTCATCTGTAAAACTCGAAATTTATTATTTGCAAATGAAATTAGACATTGCAACAAGCAACTCTATTGAAAAACGTAATATTAGAATATATCTTTCAGATGATGCTGAAACAGAAAGCGGATTACATCAGCCGGGAGACATGACACAAGTAACTAATAACAATATAGAAGAAGGGTGGTTACTAGGCAATGGAATAAGCCCTGATATGACCCCAATTTCTCCTCGTTCTGCTGCATATACAGAAGATGAGGGCGATGATGGTTTGGGAGATGGGAATACTTGGTTCGATTTTGCCGGAAAACCCGCAAATAATTATGGACCTTTTGGAGACATAGATTTTATGAACAATTCGCCACAACCAATTTATTATACTACTCTAAATTTTAGTTTAACAGATAATGGGGGAAATAATATCGTTATTGATTTTAATGTTCATGAATGTTGGCAATTTGAAGATAAAGACTCTAATGGAGCTTTCGGTGCAGGAGATTTAATCGAAGATCCAAATCCTACAAGATGGCATATGGCACTGCCTGAAATGTCCGTAACTTTGCAATAAAACTTAATAACCACTAAAAAAACTGTGAAATAATAGCTTCTGCATTTTTTTTGATAGAAGCTATTATTTCATATTTACTTTTTAAATCAATTTCTTCAAAACCAAAGTTATAAGACAAATCTCCAATATCATCAATAATATATACATCTTTTGTTTTTTCTGATTTGTGTCTTATGCCAATATCTGCATTATATTTGCCAATTTTCCCAATTATAACAGCATTTCTTATTAAATAATCAAAAAACTTGTTTTTTTTATTGTATGGAATATTTTTATATTTTTCGATGTCTTCGTTTTGAAAAGATTGCTCAGAAATGTTTTTTAATGAATGCAAAATACTTATGAAGTTTAATTTTCTAATAAATTGTTTTTCAATATCATTTCTATAACCTCCGGATTCAATAAGAATTGTACTTGTTCCTTTTTTCTGAATAATATCTCCAAAAGCATTCGGCATAAAAGCATCATCGTATTTTGCTACTTGATTTGGAATAAATTCCTGCAACATTTCAAACATTGAAACAATAAGTTGCATAGATTTTTTTCGTGTGTTATCTATTCTTTTTTCAAAATTATATGCAGGAGCAAGAAAAGAAATACTTGCAGGAAACTTTGTATCTCCAGCAGAATACCAAATATCTTGGTCGTGTAGGTTAAATCCAAAGTCTGCATTTATTTTATCTCTAAAACTCATTAAAACTTTACTTTCTGGTGCTTCCAATCTTAAAGCATCCCTGTTAATATCAATACCTTGTGCATTTCTTCTTGTATAGTTTTCTGCTCCGTCAGGATTTAACATTGGTAGAAAATATAAAGTACATTCATTTAAAATATTATCTACTTCTGTTTGCAAATTTTGTGGGTTTGAAAAAAAATTAAAAATATCAAACAAAGCTTGTGTTGCAGTACTCTCGTTGCCATGCATTTGCGACCATAATAAAACTTTTGTTTTACCTAAACCTATTTTTAATGAATATATTTCTCTCTTTTCAAAAGACTTACCTTGTTCTTCTATCTCAAATAAAGATTTGTGTTTGAAAATTATAGGTGCAATATCTTTATGCGTAATTCTCTTTTTAGTAAATGACGATTCTTTATAAAAAGAGTGTTTTTTGAATAATTCTAGAGCAAACATTTCTGAAAGTTTATATTTTTTGTAAAAGTAGCAAAAAATATTTAAAAAATACATATTCGTAATAGCCTTAAAATAAGGCTATTACACAACTATTAAAAAAAATTCTAAAAAAAACCAAAAAAAATTTGTATGTTAGTTAATACTAACTACATTTGCAATGTCAATTTAATACAAATATTATAATGCTAACAGAAAGACAAGAAGATATATTAGAAAAATCAATTCAGCTAATTGCAGAAAAAGGGATACAAGGTTTCACAACAAAAAACCTGTCAAAAGCAATTGGTATTTCAGAACCTGCAATTTATCGTCATTTTAAAGGAAAAACCGAAATACTTCTTACTATTTTAGATAATTTTAAGCAAATGGCAAATATGCTTTCAGGCATGATGGCAGAAAACAAAATGAATGCAAAAGGTAAAATATCATTTATGTTTAATAATATGGTTGGAATGTTTACTGAAAACCCGGCAATGGTTTCAGTAATTTTTTCAGAAGAAATTTTTAAAAATGAAGATATTTTGAGGAATAAAATTGTTGAAATTTTAAATAAAAACGAAGAAACCGTTGAGCGAATAATTAAAAACGGGCAAAAAAACAATGAAATAAGAAAAGATATTAACGAAAAAACATTAGCATTAATGATTATGGGTTCTTTGCGTCTTCTAGTTAAGAAGTGGGACTTAGAAAACTATAAATTTAACTTAAAGAGTGAAGGCAAACTTCTTATTGAAGGTATGTCAAAAATTCTTTCTTAAAAATATTACATGGCACATATAGTGCTTTTTTTACAAACAATTAAATAGTGAACATTAACCAACAAATAAAGATTCAATGGAAAAAATATTAAATAAATTATTAAATTTTAAGTGGATAATTATGATAGTTATCCTCGCAATTTCACTTCTATTCATTTTTGAAATGAAGGAAAATACGCGTATGGAAACAGATTTGGATGAGTATATGCCGGAAAATCATCCTGCTTTCATATATAGTGACAAAGCCGAAAGTTGGTTTAACATTAATGATGGGATTATAATAGCGATTCAAAATAAAAAAGGAGTTTTTAATACTGAAACCTTAGACACATTAAAGCAGTTAACAAAGCGGTTTCAGAAATTTGAAGAAATAAATAAAGATGATGTTACTTCATTATACACAGCCGATAATATTGTTGGTACAGAAGATGGGATGGATGTTAAACGCTTCTATAAACGAGTTCCTAAATCAAAAGAAAAACTTGAAAACTTAAGAAAAAATGTTAAAAGTAATGAAATGATTTATGGAAGACTAATTTCTGAAAATGAACAAGTTACAGTTATAATTGCAGAAATTGGAGACGATGTATTCACGCAAGACTTTTATAGCAGAATATTAAAAACGGCTGAAGCCTCTGAAACAGATGATATTAAAATTTATGTAGCCGGACGGCCAATTGTTGAAGGTACAATGGCATTGTTAGGTCCTGCTGATATGAAAAAAATGGTGCCAATTGTTATCCTCGTAATTTTAGTTGTGTTGTTTATAACATTACGAAGTTTCAAAGGAACTTTAATAACATTAGGGGTGGTATTTTTATCAACAATTTGGGCATTTGGCTTAATGGCACTAGTTGGTATTCCAATTTATGCTGTATCAACTATGATACCTGTTATGCTTATCGCAATTGGGGTTGCGGATGGAATTCACCTATACAGCCACTTACAAACATTCATAAACCACAATCCTAAAGCAAGTAAAAGAATTGTTGTTAAAGACATGCTTAAACATATGTGGAAACCTGTAGTTATGACATCTGTAACAACTGCAGTAGGATTTATTTCATTGCTTACTTCTGAGGTGTATCCGGTTAAATATTTTGGTATTTTTACTGCATTTGGTGTAATGATGGCAATGGTATTCTCCCTTGTATTTTTACCTGCTGCCATAATGATTTTTGGTTTACCAAAAGCAAAAATTATTGATAAAGAAGAAGATAAAGAGGGACACTCACACTCAAAATTAGCAAATAACTTTGCATCACTTGTTATTAAAAATAAGTACATTTCAATAATTGGAACTGCCGCAATAGTAATTCTATCAATAATTGGGATGCAAGAAATATGGATTAATTCAAGTTTTTTAGATAAGTTTGAGGATACCAGCGAAATAGTTCTCACGGATAAGTTTATAAATGAAAACTTTGGAGGTACAAGTTCACTTAACCTAATACTTGATGCAGACGGCAAAAAAGATATATTCAAAGACCCCGAAGTTCTTAAACTTGTTAATAAAATGCAAAAAGATGTTGATGAAAAATTGCAAGTTGTAGGGAATACATTCTCTTTAACAGACTATGTCAACAGAATGAATAAAGTAATGAATGCAGATAAGGAAGAGTTTAATACAATTCCGGACAGCAAAAATATGATTGCTCAATATTTGTTACTATACGAAATGTCAGGCGACCCCGAAAATTTGAACAAAGTTGTTGATTATGATTATGAAAAATTAAATGTAACTTTTCAGTTAAAGAAAGATGATTCAAATGCAATAAATTCAGCACTGGATATTTTAAAAACTTATGAAGATGACTTTAAAAAACATGGAATTACAATGAATTATGCAGGTAGCGGGTATAAAGGTTTAGTCTTTACAGATTTAATTCTTGAAGGTCAAATTAAAAGTTTAATTCTGTCATTACTTACCATTATTGTTTTAATTTCATTAATGTTCAAAAATATAAAAATAGGCTTAATAAGTTCAGTACCAATAATTGTTACAGCTGCAATAAGTTTTGGAATAATGGGATTTTTAGGAATACCGCTAAGTACAACAACAGCCCTACTGTCAAGTATTGCAATTGGTATTGGAATTGATTATGCAGTTCATTTTCTTGAACAATACAGGAATAATGCTGCAAACACAGATGATAAAATGCATGCTGCACAAAAAACAATGGCTCACTCCGGAAGAGCAATTATATACAATGCAATAGTTGTAATAGCAGGTTTTTTAGTACTAATGTTTTCAGTATTTCCTCCAAATAGAGAACTTGGTGCATTAGTTTCGCTTAATATGTTTACAAGTTTTGTAGGAACTTTAACAATTATGCTTGTGCTTTTATATATAACAAATGTTTATTTTAAAAAGGGAAAATAAATATACAATGGTTCAATTATACAATTATGTAATAATGTTAATAAACCATTATATCATAAAATAATTATACCACCAAATATTTAAGAATATGAAAGAGAATATAATTTTAACAAAAACCTACAAGTTTGCTCTACGCATAATTAAGTTGTATAAGTATTTAGTTGAAGAAAAGAAAGAATATACACTTTCAAAGCAGATATTAAGAAGTGGAACATCGGTAGGTGCAAATTCAGAGGAAGGTGCAGGCAGTATTTCTAAAAAAGATTTTAGAGCAAAGTTTTTTATAGCATACAAAGAAGCAAGAGAAACTCATTATTGGATAAGATTGCTTAGAGACAGTGATTTTATAGAACCAAATTTAGCAAAAAGTTTATTAGAAGATAATGATGAGATATTAAAAATACTTGGAGCAATACTAAAAACAGTAAGCCCGAAATAAATTATGTAATAATACAATTATACAATGAAGTTCTTGAATATTAATATTGTATCATTACACCATTAAATAATTAAATAATTAAAATATTATGAAAAATTTAAAATTAACAACAGTAATAATCATTAGTATGATTTTTGGCGGATATACCATGTCTGCTCAATTAACAGGAAGACAAATAGTTGATAAAGCATATAATATCCCGACGGGAGATGATAAAACATCAACTTTAACAATGACCTTAACAAATAAGCAAGGGAAACAAAGAATTAGAAAAATTAAACAATTCTCAAAAGACATGGGAAATGTAGAAAAAAGTATTATGTTCTTTCAATCACCGGCAGATGTAAAAAATACTTCTTTTATGAATTGGACTTATGACAGCGATAAATCAGATGACCAATGGATTTATTTGCCTGCTCTTAAAAAAGTTAAAAGAATTTCAAGTGACAGTAAAAGTGATTATTTTATGGGTTCCGATTTTACTTATGATGATTTAGGTGACAGAAAACTTGATGCTGACACACACAAACTTCTTAAAACAGAAAAACTTAACGGAGTGGATTGTTATGTTGTAGAAAGTGTTTCAAAAGATGAAGACTATATGTATTCAAAAACAAAAACTTGGATTAGAAAAAGTAATTTTGTCGGGATGAAAAAAGAGTTTTATGATGAAGACGGCGAATTATTAAAAATTCTCACCATTAAAAAAGTTCAAAAAATAAAAGGTTTTTGGGTAATAACAAATTCAGAAATGAAAAATGTGCAAAAAAATCACAAAACATCAATGGTGTTAACAAATGTTCAAATAAACACAGGGGTTTCAGATAGTAAATTTTCACAACGTACTATGATGAGGGGAATGTAAATTGTTTTTGTGAAGACCCTGTGGGTTTTTAAAACCCGCAGGGTCTATATTTCGATGAAATTTGCAAATCAAAAAATATTTTTTACTTAATCCTATAACTAACACATTAAATCATTACATAATTATAATATAATGAAGAGGACAATAACAACAGCAATTCTATTAACTTTATTCATAGGAACTTACGGACAAAAAGCAGAACTTTCCGGATTTATGCGAAACTATACTGGTGTAAACTATGATACAGGCGATTTAACAATTCTGCAAAATACTTTCAATTTCGATTTGTCGAAAACAGGAGATAAAGTTGCATTTAAAGTTAACCCAATGCTTTATCATTATTGGGCAGACAGTTTAGATTTCAGGTTTCGAGAAGCCTATCTCGATTTATATTTCAAAAATTTTGACATCCGAATTGGAAAACAACAAGTTGTGTGGGGAAAAGCCGACGGAGTTTTTATTACTGATGTAGTTTCACCTCTTAATTTAACAGAATTTTTATTG
>CAMZKV010000040.1 GCA_947311445.1 uncultured Chlorobiota bacterium
AAATACTTCTAAACCTGCAACATCAGGGCATTCGTCTTTTTTGTCTGATATTCCGTCACCATCTCTGTCTGCACCTTTGCCAAGTCTAATTTTAATGCCAAATGTTAATGTTGTTTCATAATAGTTGTCTAAATCAAATCCATAGTTGTAACCTGTTTCAGCATTAATAGCAAGATATTCATTTAGCCATAGGTTAAGACCTAAACCTCCGTTTACAATAGGGCTTTTAACATTATCTAAAATGAATAAGCCTCCATTACCAAATAAATAAGGATCAAACCAATGGTCATCATCCATTAAAAAACTTAAGAAACGAACTTGTACTCCTGCATCCCATTTCCAATAATCTTTGTCCGTTATAGGCTTGTTATATTTTTCAATATCGCCTAAGGTAAAAGATGTTGCAATATTTATGGGCTTGATTAGGTTGTAAGCAAGATTAAAATGTGTAGGTCCGGCATAGAAATTAACATGGTCTTTTTCATAAAAACTTCCTCCATCTGGTCCAAAAAAATCGTTAGAAGTGGCACTTATGCCAAATGCAAACTTTTTTGTTTCGTTTTGTGCAAAACTTATATTTGCTAGTAGTGTAAAAATAAAAATTGTAACAATTAACTTTTTCATAAATGATAAATTTAGTGAGTAAATAATATAAATTTTTTTGTTTATTTTATTGTAAAATAAAATTATAAATATAACTTAACAAAAATATTAAATTATTACATAAAAACAAAATAATCTGTTACTAATTATTCATTTATAGAATCAATATATATTGTTGTATTAAATTGCTTAGTATTTTTTATTTTTTTTATTATACGGCTTGTTATGAAATTTGATTCTTTAACTGTCATATTATCAGGAAGATAGATGTGAAATGTTAATTCGGAGTGATTTATGTAATTATGTAGATGTATTTTATGAATTTTAACATCGAAACCTGCCGTTTCGTTAGATATTCTTTTTAAATTTTCTATTGTTTTTTTATCGCAAGATTCACCGATAATTGCATTTGCGGTTTCTTTAATAATTTTATATGCAGTATAAAGAATAAAAAAAGATACAATTATTCCAAGTATTCCATCAATTAGAGGGAAGTATGGGTTAATAAAAATTCCAATTAAAATTAATATTGATGAAATTGCATCTGAACGATGGTGCCATGCGTCTGCTTTAAGTGACAGATAGCCTGTTTTTCTTGCTGCATAAAATGCGTATTGTGCTAATAGCTCTTTAATTAAAATAGATATTGATATTACAATAATTGATATTGTTCCAAAAACTGCAACTTCATGATTTTTTAGAGATTTTATTGATTCTGAAAAGAAATTAAAAGCAACTACAGATAAAAAAACTCCAATTATTATTGATGTTATTAATTCCACTCTACCATGTCCAAAAGGATGGTTTTTGTCAGGTGGTTTTGAAGATATTTTTGTGCCAATTATAACGGCAATTGAACTAAATGAGTCAGTTAGAGAATGCCACGCATCGCTAATTAGTGCAATGGAACCTGATATTGTTCCAGCCCAATATTTTATTACAAATAATATAAGATTTGCAAATATTGAAACCCATCCTTCTGAATATGCCAGTTTTTTTTTATTCATTTTTTCCATTTAATGAATTGGCTTGTTATTTCACAGTTTTTAAAAATGATTTAATTGCAAGCCAGTATTCTTTATTTCCTTCTTTTTTCTCCCAAAGTGCTTTTGAACCATGAAAACCTTTGCCATTTGGAATAAACTGGATACTGTTTATGTTCTTTGTGTTTTTAAATATTTTTGAACATTCGGAAGCCTCTTTTTTTGATGATGTTATAAAAACAGGACATTCAACTTCTTTTGCCCAATCTGATATTTTTTTATTTTTAAATTCAAAGTATTCTCCGGGAGAAAATGAAAGAACTGCATTTATTTCTTTGTGTTTTGCAGCAAGTATGAAAACTAAACTTGATGAGTAGGAACTTCCTAAGACTATAATTTTTTTTGGATTGTAGTTTTTTTTTATGTATTCTAAACTTGCTTCTAAATCCGGATAGGCATCAGGATATTTTATTTTCATACCCTTACTTTGTGCATCTTTGCAGGTTTGATTATTAATTCCATTTACTTTTTTTCCGCTTCTTTGGTCTATTGCTATACAGTTAAATCCCAGCTCATTTAATTTTGGTGCTGTTTCAATGTATTCACCTCTGCTAAACCATGCTTGATGAAATAGTAAAATAAAAGGAGCATTAATGTTTTCTGTTAAGTATATGTCTGCAGTTATTTGTACATTATCCTTCGATTTAAATGTTACTTTTGTTTTATTTTGAGAATAGCTTGATAAAAAAATAGGAGTAATAATTATTAAAAAACTGAATTTTAAAATGTTTTTCATGTGTAAAAAAAAGTTTAAAAGTATAAAGCTAAAAGTTAATTTGTATTTATGATGTTTTTTTTAAGTAATATATGAAATTTTAATTAAAAAGACAGCACTATTTAAATAAAAAATGCTGTCTTTTTTTTTTGGAAAATCTATTTACATATTTAAAAATAGTTTTCCATCTTCAGTTATCATTTCCGGTGTCCATTGTGGTTCCCAGGTTAATTCCACTTTAACTTCGTGGTCAGGTAAAAATGCTTTAACAACCGTTTCAACGTGTTGCATTATTGTATCGCCAACCGGACAACCTCTTGCTGAAAGTGTCATTTTAATAAAAACACTTTTGTCTTTTTCTTTATGTTCTACTTCGTAAATAAGACCTAAATCAACAATGTTTACTTCTACTTCCGGGTCTGGAATTGTTTTTAGTCTTTCTAATATTTGTTTTTCTGTAATTGATAAATTTTCTAACATCTTTTTATTGTTTATTTGTTAATGTTTAAAATGTTTAATTTTAATTATTTTGTAAATTACTAATTGTCAAGTGGTTCTAATTTTTCTTTATGAAATAAAATCATGAAAGTATTATAAGCATAAAGTAAGGCTGTTATTAAAAATGCCACAGAACTAATCTGAATTATTATACTTTCTTTTGCAAAAATACCTATTAATAATGAGAAAATGGCAATGATAAAAGAGTAATAATGGGCATTTGCAACTTTTTCAGAGTATATGTGTGCCGGCATCGGGATTTTAAATTTTCCTACTTTATCAGAATAAAATTTTAGCCAAACTATAAAGGGTAGGGTTTTATACATTTGTCCTAAAATTAATGAAGTTAAAAAACCAAATAGTAAACTTACTCCGTAGGCTGTGTTAAAACTCATATTAAAATCTTTTAGTGTATCTAAATTAAGAATTGATAAAATTCCGAAAAGAAAAGTTGAAAATAATAATATAAACGAAAATACTGAAAGTTTCATTCCTATATCAAGTTTTTTACGAAGGCGTTTTTTATATGCTTCGTAATTATACATTACAAAAAATATCATACCTGATAATAAAACTAAAGCCGAAATTATTTTCGACCAAGAATTTACATCTATGTATAGTGTAATAATTAATGCAGCTAGTCCTATGTTTGAAAAATAATAGGATAGTTTTAGAAGTTTTCTGTTTAGTTTATGAGCGATAAAAAACATTGGCAATAGTGTACTTGCAACACCAATTACAAGCATCATAAACCAACCTATAATTCCTATTTGAACATGAATTTTAAGTAATTCTAAGTTTGTTTTTGGAATAAAATTCAATGCAGTATTCATAGTTATGAAAATTCCCATAGAAACTGTTAGTGTTAGCCAAATTGCTGAGGTAACAATAAATGTATTTTCTATTGTTTTTTGTTTTGTTTTCAATGCACTCATAAAAACATTTATCAAGAATAAAATTATTGAAACAAATATTAATGTTCCTCCAACTTGCATATAAATAGTTTCTCCAATGTATGAATTCCAAAAACTGTAGGCTAATAATATGGTGCCAGAAACTAGAGTGTATAAACTAATATGTGCTAAAATTTCGCTGTATAGCTTTATTTCCATAACAACAGGAATTAACTGGTATAATGCACCAAAAATTATTATTGTTATCCATCCTAAAATTATAATGTGTGTCATACTCAAAACCTTTGGTCCTATGTATGAATTTGCCATGTCTCCTGCTGTGAAAAACATCATTATTGATGCTATTATAAAAAATATTGCACCAATAGCATAGTGTGGTAAAACTACGTTTGGAGAGGGTGCATTTTTAGTACTTAATCCTGCTTGCATATCTTCTTTTTTTTTATTTTTTAAATATTATAAATTTCATATTACTTTCATTTACTTCTTTGTTAACATAAGCCCAACCACGAGTTTCAAGTTCAGGAAGTAGGTATTGAGGAAGCCTTTTATGATGCACATATAGAACTTCATCTTCTTTAATTTTTTCAATTTCTTGAAGAATTGTAACCATGGGAAGTGGCATTTCTAAATCTCTAACATCAACAATCTGCATTTTGTTCTTATACTTTTCTTCCATTTCTTCAAAAGTAAGATTATTGTTATTCTCAATCTTTTCAGTTGTATCAGCTTCTCCATCGTTAACTTTTGTTAAATATGTATGAACTGTTGTGTCATCTGGTCTTTCAACTTCGTATTCGTAGCCTTGTTTTTTTAATTTATTCAATAAAGGAACGGGCTCAAAAGTGTTAATAATTAACAAACTTTCATTTTCTTTGTCCATTGTTTTTAAAGTGTCCATTATTGCATGGTAAGGGTCAGTTCCTGTAGAAAGAATAGGACGAACATCGAGAGTTACAATTTTATTTTTTTTCATTATTCTTTTATTTTCAAGTTTTAAATAATTTTCTTTTGATGAAGAATACTCTACTTCAAAACCTATTGCTTCTAGTTTTTTAAGAATTTCGTTAGAACTTGTACCTCCAATTTTTGCTGCATCTTGTATGCTCACTCTTGGAGCAAATAATTTTCTTAAAAAAGGATTTTGAAGTTTCTTAAAATTTTTATTTACAGAAGCTATTGTATCAATAGCTTTTTTGTTTTCACCTAAAATTTTAGAAATCTTGGTTTCTTTGTTAATAAGCATTCTTATTTAGATTAAATTAAAATAGATGACAAAAGTAATTTATTTTTTTAATTTTCACATACCTATATTTAGGTATTTTTATGGAAAGGATTGTATAAAATAGATTAAATATTTACTCTTAGATTTAAAAAGTCAGGCTTTCTTACTTTATGTACGAACTTTAATTATTTGTTTGTAATTATAAATTCTTGAACAATTTTCTTATTATATGCTTTCCAAGCTCCTTTATAATCTCTTGCAGAAATTTTTATGAAGTTTTCCATTCTTTCAGAATTTAGTTCTTTTAATAATTTTTTGTTATCTCCTTCATATTTTATGCAGTAACCTGAATAGAAAGTAGCTTCTAAATTTTCATGAAATATAAAATTAGGCTTTTTATTCATAGGGGAAAACAATATTTTCTTACCAAAACTTGTAACTAATCCCTGGCTTCTTCCATAAGCATACCAAGCAACTGAGTTAGGTTTTCCATTATCTCTTTTATCTAAAATATCTTTTACCGAAAGTAAATAATTATAGCTTAAAGGATATTTAATTTTTAATTCATTTTCAGGAATAATTGTTCCTTTTTCTTTTGTAGTTGTATATGGAAAAATAATATATTCAGTAATTGGTTCTTTTGAAGATTTTAATTTAGAAACTTTTATAATAGGTTTTAAAATTTCTTTTTCAAGTTTTACGATACCATTAAATTTAGATTGTAAGTAAATATACTTATCAACATTTTTAACACATGGCATTATGAAAATTTTGTCGGCAAGAGTTGTTATTCCCACATGGATATTTGCTATTTCGCCAAGAGGTTTTCCGCTTTCTTTATTTTTTTTAGATATTGAAAGCTGCCAAAAATTAGTATTTTTAATATCTTTGAAATCAATTTGCCTTTGTTTAAATTCTGTTTTGTTAATTGCAGATTGAAATAAAAAATTATTATTATTTTCTTTTGTGAAAATTACTATTGCACTGTAAGTTGTGGCATTATCAAATAGTTGTAAATGACCGTAGTTTGTAATTTGCCTTATATTTTTATTACTTTCAAAATATTTTCGTAAAGGCTTAGCCGTTTCTGTTTGGAAAAAAGTATTAGGTGTGATAAATGCACATATTCCGGAGTTTTTTAGCAAATTTATTGCGAGTTCATAAAATGCAATGTAAATATCTGTTGAACCTGATTTGCAGAATTTATAATTTTGCTGTATAAAAGTTCTTATTTCAATTTCCAAGTGTTGTATCCTAATGTATGGAGGATTCCCAACAATAAAATCAAATTTTTGTTTTGTATTTATTTTTAATGAATCTTGGATTTTAAGATTCCATTTTATATTAATATTGTAGGGTTCGATAAGTTTATTTAATTTGTCCTTTGCCAGAGAAACTGCTTTTTTGTCAGTGTCCCACCCATATATTTTTGAAAGATTATCATAAATATTTTCAGGTTTTGAATATTCAATAATTCTTTCAGCAATTTTTAGAAGAAAACGACCATCTCCACATGCAGGGTCTAGTATTGTTTTTCCAAGAATTTCTTTTGAATTATATTTTATATCATCTAGAATTTTTTCAACAATAAAAAAAGGTGTAAATATTTGTCCTGTAAGTTTTTCTTTTGAGTATGTTTTTACTAGAGAACCCATTATTTTTTTAATTTATAAGTTATAAAACTGTTGAAGGCTTTTATTCTTTTACTTGTAAATGGTGTTGAAATATCTTTGAAAAATATCTCAAAAGTATCTTCATGAAAAATAAAACTTGTTCCATTTCCTCTTATTCTTTTAGTCCCTTTTTTATATAAGATTCCAATTTTGTTTTTTGTAATTTCATCTTTTGAGACATATCCCAAAATTGATGCAATAGTGTTTTTATTTTCTGTGTGTAAACTTATGCAGTAATAAAAATCTGTTAAACTATCTTTTCTTTTTATGTTTCTTGCAGGAATATTTAAAACGTAATTTTCAAAAAAAAGATTTGTTTTTCTTCGCATTGTTTTAACATCAAAATTCATTTTTTTATTTTTAAACTGAATTTCAAAATCTTTTCCAAAATCTTGTCCATCAATTGCACCAAAGGAACGTTCAGGCCTTTTAAGCTTATATAAATCTGCAAAAACAATTTCTCCAATTGTGCCGGTTAATCTTAATTCTGATGTTTTCTCTTTTTTATTAGCATCCCAAATGTTTTTTATAGGATGATGCTTTAAAGAAAAATCAACTAATTTCTTTGCATAGTTAATTTGTTCGGAACTAACATTAATTGAAAAGTAGAATTTATTTTGCATCTTCAATAAATTATGGTCAAATATATATTTTTATTTTCACTTTTTTATTCTATTTTTTAAAATCTAATAAAATGAAAACTAAAAATTTTATAAACATATTTTTGTTTTTATATATTTGTAGCTTTTCAAAGAAAATAAATGATTTCAATAAATAATATTTCAATAGCTTTTAACGGCATATCCTTACTAAAAGATATTTCTTTTGTTGTAAATAAAAAAGCAAGAATTGGTCTGACAGGAAAAAATGGGGCGGGGAAAACTACTTTGTTAAAAATGATTAATGGAATACAAGAATATGATTCAGGAAAAATTTCTATTCCAACAGGAACTACAATAGGTTATTTGCCACAAAAAATGCTTTATCCAGAAGGTAAAAATGTTATTGATGAAACCTTAACTGCTTTTAAAAAAATTAATTTAACAAAAGAAGAACTCAATAAGTTAAATATTCAACTTTCAGAAAGAACTGATTATGAGAGTGAAGCATATCTGAAAATAATAGAGAAAATTAACAAACTTGATGAGTATTTAAACATTGCAGGAGGAAATACTATTCTAGCAGATACTGAAAAAACATTGAAAGGTCTTGGTTTTTTGCAAACAGATTTTACAAGAGATGTCGGTGAATTTAGTGGTGGCTGGAGAATGAGAATTGAACTTTCAAAAATATTGCTTCAAAAACCTGATTTATTGCTACTTGACGAACCTACCAACCATCTAGATATTGAGTCAATTGAGTGGTTAGAACAATTTTTGCAAACTTATGAAGGAGCAATAATAATGATTTCTCACGACAGAGTTTTCTTAGATAGTATCACAAAAAGAACTATTGAAATTGCAAACGGAAAAATATACGATTATAAAGCTGCTTACACTAAATATGAAATACTTCGCAAAGAAAGAATTGAACAACAAATTGCTGCATACACCAATCAACAAAAGATGATTCAAGAAACTGAAAAATTTATTGAAAGATTTAGGTATAAAGCAACAAAGGCTGTTCAGGTTCAATCTAGAATTAAGCAGTTAGAAAAAGTTGAACGTATTGAAATTGACGAAACAGATGTTTCAAATCTTGGTTTTAAATTTCCAGAGTCCCCTCGTTCCGGTGATATTGTTATTGACATGGAAAACATGACAAAAAGATACACTGAAAAAGCAATATTGAAAAATATTTGGCTAACAATTGAAAGAGGAAAAAAGATAGCTTTTGTCGGAAAAAATGGAGAAGGAAAAACAACATTAGTAAGAGTTATCACTGGCGAATTAGATTATGAAGGAATAATTAAAATTGGACATAATGTTAAAATAGGTTATTTTGCACAAAACCAAGAAAAAGAATTAGATGATAATAAAACAGTTTATGAAACATTGGACGATATAGCCGTAGGAGATGTTCGTTTAAAAATTAGAAGTATTTTAGGAAGTTTCTTATTTAGCGGAGAAGATATTGACAAAAAAGTTGAAGTTCTTTCAGGAGGTGAACGATCTCGTTTGGCATTGGCAAAATTAATGCTTGAACCATATAATTTACTAATTCTGGATGAGCCTACAAACCATCTGGATATGCACTCAAAAGATGTTCTGAAAAATGCTTTAAAAATGTATGACGGTACAATACTCGTAGTTTCTCATGACAGATATTTTCTTGACGGTTTAGTAGATGAAATTTACGAATTCGGAAATCAAAAAATTAAAAGACATGCAGGAGATATTATGCTTTTTATGAAGAAAAAAAGAATAGAAAATTTAAAATCTATTGAAAAAAAACAAATTATAAGGGCAACTAAAATAAATTCTGAAACATCTTCAAATAAAGAGTTATATCTTAAAAGAAAAGAAGCTGAGAAAGAAATACGAAAAATTTCAAAAGAAATTGAAAAAACAGAAAAACGCATTGAAGAATTAGAAACAAGTATTAAAAAATCGGAAATAGAACTATCTTCTGGCAAAGAAATAACAGATGAATTGTTTTATGAAAAATTCAGCAAAGCAAAAAAAGAAATAGAAGAAAAAATGTATGAATGGGAAATACTAACTAATCAACTTTCTGAAAAGGAAGAAATTAAAAATCAACTATAGTTTATAAAACAAAAAACAATCATTACATTTGTAAAACTACAAAATTTAAATTTAAAAAAATGGATATAAACAAACTTACTCAAGAAAATAAAAAATTTATTAGGACAATTTTCAATGAAATGCGAAAAAAAACAAACAGCTTTTCAATCGTAAGAGATTTTAATATGTCTAATGCTCAGATTTTTACTTTTTTAAGTATTGCACCAGCGGCATTTGCAGCAGCAAGTGATAATGTTCTTGATAATAATGAAATTGCTAAAATAGAAAAACTCTCTCGTATGATTGATGTTAATTCAACCGTAAATCTTGAACTTATGGAAATGATGTCAATTGCCCCTGAGCCTGAAAATATTATGAGTAACGAAGAATTTAATATAAGAGCGGGTGCTGAATTGCTATACTTAGCAAGAAATTTAAAAAAGTTTGAAGATGATTTTATTTCTGCATTAAAAACATTACTTATATTTGACCAAAACCCTAATAAACCAGGCTCTCTTACTTCTTCTTTCATACACCTTATGGATTCAATGGTTAAGAATAATCTAAGTAAAAACAAAGGTGCTGAAATGATAAAGTTGAAAGAGTTTAAAACTAGAATAGGTTTAAATTAAAAAAGTACAATCTAAAAAGGTAAAATGTACCTTAATATTGTTTATGTTTTTTTCTACTTGTCTGTAAAAAACTTTTTAATGACTTTTCGTTTAAAAATATATTATTAATTTTAGATGGATCTTTGCAAACTAATAAAAAAAACTTCAAGAATTTTAATAAGTTTTCAAAATACAGAATGAAAAAACAAAAACTATTTCTACTTACACAATACCTGCTACTATGCTGTAAAACAAAACTTTATAATATTCAATAATTTCTATAACATAGAAACGAAACTTATATTTAATATTTCTTATTTTCGCAATCTTAATTTTAAAAAAAATGTATCCTACTTTAAGTGAATTTATAAAAGATATTTTTGGAATTGATATTCCACTTCCTGTTCAATCATATGGACTTTTTGTTGCTCTTGCATTTCTTACAGGTATATGGCTGATGGTACTAGAAATGAAACGCAAAGAAAAACAAGGACTATTAAAATCTACAGAAAAAAAAGAATTTATTGGTGAACCGGCAAAACCCAAAGAATTAATAATTTCAGGGCTTATTGGTTTTATAATTGGTTATAAATTGTTAGATGCTGTTTTACGATATTCAGTTTTTGTTGAAAACCCCGGAGATTTTATTTTATCAACAGAAGGAAATATTTTGGGAGGACTTATTGTTGCTGCATTTTCAATTTACTCAACATGGAGAGATAAAAATAAGCAAAAACTAGAAACCCCAAAATGGATTACAAAAACCGTTTTTCCTCACGAACAAGCAGGGCAAATATTATTTGTTGCAGGTATTTTCGGATTGCTTGGAGCAAAAATATTTCATAACTTAGAAAATTGGGATCAATTAATTGCAGACCCTTGGGGTTCAATTATGACTTTCAGCGGATTATCATTTCTCGGAGGTTTAATTCTTGCAGGACTTGCTCTTTATATTTACGCAAAAAGAAATAATATTAACATTGTTCATTTTTTAGATGTTGCAGCAGTAGTTATGCCACTTGCATATGCAATAGGGCGAATGGGATGCCAAGTTGCAGGAGACGGCTGTTGGGGAATTTACAATGAAGCTTTTGCAACAGCAAATACAATTCCGGCAGCTGCATATGAGTTAGGCCATGTTGGGTCATTTATGCCACCAGATTGGTTAAGTTTTTTACCCGATTGGATGTTTGCATACAACTACCCTCACAATATTAATAATGAAGGAATATTAATGGCAAATTGCACATGGGAACATTGTTATGTTTTACCAGCTCCCGTATTTCCTACACCTTTCTACGAAACCACAATGATGCTTACACTATTTGCAGTTTTGTTTTATTTAAGAAAAAAAATAAGAATACCGGGAATGCTATTCGCAATCTATTTCACATTTGCGGGCTTAGAACGTTTCCTAATTGAAAAAATAAGAGTAAATAATTTATATAAAATTGGTAATTTTGAAATAACACAAGCAGAAATTATTTCATCACTTATGATTATTGCCGGTATTATCATAATTGCTTTGTTATACAAGAATAAAGATAAATTAATTGCGAAACATGGGAATTCAGCTATATAAAATAGCTTAAATAATAGCGAACTTATGCTAAACTACAAACAAATATGCTCACAAGTATCCAAACTTTCAAAAGAAGCAGGAAATTTCATAAGAAATGAAAAAGGAAAGATAAATTCTGAAAATATTGAAACAAAAAGTTTAAATTCTTTTGTAACATATGTTGATAAAAATGCTGAAAGTATTATAGTTGACTCACTAAAAAAAATTCTACCGGAAGCAGGTTTTATTACCGAAGAAGAAACAGAAACAATTCAAGCTGAAAAATACAACTGGATTGTTGACCCTTTGGATGGAACAACAAATTTTATTCACGGATTAGAACCATTTTCAGTTAGCATAGCATTAAAAGAAAATGAAAAAATTGTTGTAGGCGTAGTATATGAAATAGGAAAAGATGAATGTTTTTACGCCTATAAAAATTCTCCGGCATTTCTTAATGGAAAAGAAATAAATGTATCTAAAAATAAAACACTTGCAAATTCACTTATTGCAACAGGTTTTCCGTATTACAACTACACAAAAATACAAGCAATCCTAAAAAGTTTGGAATATTTTATGAAAAATACCCGAGGAATAAGACGCTTCGGATCTGCTGCAACAGATTTAGTTTATGTTGCCTGTGGCAGATTTGATGCTTTTTACGAATACAGTTTAAATGCTTGGGACGTTGCTGCCGGTGCATTTATTGTTCAACAAGCAGGAGGAAAAATTTCAGACTTCAAAAAAGGAGATAATTGGCTCTTTGGCAGTGAAATGATTGCAACAAATAATTTGGTTTATGATGAATTTTCCGGTCTTATTAAAAAGTTCTTAAAATAATTATATTACATCTTAGTCAAAAAGTTTCAAAAAAATATACTCATTTTTTCATCATTCACGAAAACATGATATTTTTGAAAATAGAAAATAAAAAGTGTGAAAAAAATAATAGTAGGATTATCAGGAGGAGTGGATTCAAGTGTTGCAGCATATCTGCTAAAAGAACAAGGATATGATGTTCATGCCATATACATGATTAATTGGCACGATACCCAAGGAGTTATTGAAGGCTCATGTCCGAGCGATGACGATGTCCTTATTGCACAACTAGTTGCCCGAAAATTAAACATCCCTTTTCAAACAGTAGATTTTAGTGAATTCTATAAAAAACGTGTTGTTGATTATATGTTTTCGGAATATGAAAAAGGAAGAACTCCAAATCCGGATGTGCTTTGCAATAGAGAAATAAAATTTGATGTTTTTTTAGATAAAGCACTTGAACTTGGAGCCGAACTCGTAGCAACAGGACACTATTGCAGAAAAGAATCAATTGAAAAAGACGGAAAACTTATTCACAGGCTTCTTGCAGGAATGGATAATAATAAAGATCAGTCATATTTTTTATGCCAACTTTCACAAAAACAACTTTCAAAAGCACTTTTTCCAATTGGAGAACTGCAAAAATCAAAAGTTAGAGAAATTGCTGATATGTTGGGACTTGCAAGTGCAAAGAAAAAAGACTCCCAAGGCATTTGTTTTGTAGGAAAAGTTGATTTGCCTACTTTTTTACAACAAAAACTTACAAGTAAAACAGGTAATGTTGTTTTAATACCCGATGATTATTCTGAATTTAATAAAACAAAGACATATAAAGATTTAGACTTTCAATCTCAATTAGAATTATTGTCAGAACAATATCACTATAATCCGGACGCAGGTAAAATTGTTGGACAACATCAAGGTGCACATTTCTATACAATTGGGCAACGGAGAGGATTAGGAATAGGAGGTTTAAAGGACCCACCTTTTGTACTTGGAATAGATGTAAAAAAAAATATAGTTTATATTGGAGAAGGCAAAAAACATCCGGGGTTATTTCGCAAAGCTTTATTTTTGTCAAAAAATGAAATTCATTGGGTGCGTCCGGATTTAGAACTTGATGTTAATAAATCACTAAAAATCTCTGCAAGGATACGCTATAGACAAGCTTTGCAAGATGCAACCTTATATATGACAAAAAAAGGTGCATATATTATTTTCGAAGAAGCCCAAAGAGGAATTACTTCCGGGCAATTTGCAGCTTTTTATTTAGTTGATGAATTAATAGGCTCGGGAGTCATTTCCTAATTTAGCTTTTTTGTTTTTTTTCAAAAACAGACTTGATATTTATACTTTTTAATATTTTACCATCAAAAATTATTCAAAAATTTTATATTTTGTAACATTCTTTAATTTATCAGCATCTTTTTTTAAATCTTTGATATTATCAACCATTTCTTTACTTTCGTCAGACATTTCTTTTTTTATATCATCTGCTGCATCTTTAAATTGCTTAATGCCTTTTCCTAACATTCTAGCAATTTCAGGTAATTTTTTTGAACCGAAAAGTAAAACAACAGCTAACAAGATGAAAATTATTTCACCACCGCTTATAAATAAAAATATTGATTGCATTTAATTTCTTTTTTTTCAAAATTACAAAAAAAATAAGCCTTGAAAAATTTTTCAAGGCTTATTTCAAAATATTTATTTTATTAATAACTTAATTATTTATTTTTCTTCTTTTTTCCTCCAAGATATTCTCTGTTTTTCTTTTTAGATATTGCTTCTTTTATCTTTTCTTTTTCTTTCTTAACAGTATCAAAAACAACAGGAGTTGCAATAAATATAGATGAGTATGTTCCAACAACAACACCAACTAACATTGCAAAGATAAATCCTTGAAGAGCTTCTCCCCCAAAAAGAAATATTGCAAGTAGCACTATAAATGTACTAATAGAAGTACTAAAAGTACGACTAAGTGTACTGTTTAATGCTTCATTATAAACATTTCTTCTTTCTCTTGTTTTGCTAAATTGCATATATTCTCTTATACGGTCAAAAACAACAACAGTATCATTTACAGAATATCCAACAACTGTTAAAATTGCAGCAATAAATGCTTGGTTAATTTCCATAGAGAAAGGCATGAAGTTGTATAATAATGAAAATAGTCCTATTACAATAAGTACATCGTGGGCTAAGGCTGCTATTGCACCCAAGCCAAATTGCCAGTTTCTGAAACGTAGGAATATGTATAAGAAAATTGCAATTAATGAGAAAAATACAGCCCAAAGTGCCATGACCTTAATGTCATCTGCAATAGTAGGACCTACTTTTATAGAACTTTTTTTACCAAGAACTATATCATCGGAGTCACTTTTTCTAATTTTTCTAAAATTTCCGTTTTCATTAACATATCCTTCCAAAAATAAATCCTGACTAACTCCTTTTTGAATGAAATTTCCGGCAATAAGCCCTTCGAATAATTTTTGTTCGGCAATATTGTCAGCATTTTCAATAGAACTGTTTATCAAATATTTAGTTATGATTTTAACTTGTTTCTTATTTCCATAATTTTTTACCTCCGGAGATTGTTCAAAAGCAGTTGACAAACTTTTTGCAATTTTAGAAGTATTAACTTCCTTATCAAATTGAATTGTATATGTTCGACCACCTTGGAAGTCAACTCCAAGATTCAAGCCTCTTGTTACTAATGAAAATAAACCAACAGCAATTAATGTTCCTGAAATAATATATGCAATTTTTCTTTTTCCTATAAAATCAATATTAATGTTTTTAAAAGCATTTTTTGTCATTTTTGTATAGAAAGAAATGCTTTTTCCTTTTGCTAATCTGCTTGAGAAAATTAATCTAGTAATAAAAATTGCTGAAAATAGTGAAGTTAAAATACCAATTATCAAAGTAGTTGCAAAACCCTTAATAGGCCCATGTCCAAATATAAATAAAACAATTGCAGTAATTAATGTTGTAATGTTTGCATCAATAATTGCAGAATATGCTTGTTTGTATCCATCTGTTAATGCAAGTTTAAGCCCTTTTCCTAATGCAAGTTCTTCTTTAATACGTTCAAAAATAAGAACATTTGCATCAACCGACATACCAATTGTTAAAACAATACCTGCAATACCGGGAAGAGTTAATACTGCACGAAGCGAAGCTAACACACCAAATATTAAAAATACATTTACAACCAATGCAATATCTGCAACAACACCAGCAGATTTATAGAAGAAAACCATATACACCAATACTATTAAGAATGCAATAATAAATGATAACATTCCGTTTTCAACAGCTTTTTGTCCAAGAGATGCTCCAACAACTGCTTCTTCAATAATATGTGCAGGTGCTTGCAATTTTCCCGATTTTAAAATATTTGCAAGGTCAGATGCCTCATCATGACTAAAATTACCTGAAATAGAAGAACTTCCTCCTGTAATTTGAGAGTTTACGTTTGGAGCAGAATATACATAACCATCAAGAACAATTGCTACTTGATTTCCAATGTTTTCCCCTGTTATAATAGCCCATTTGCTTGATGCTTCTGCATTCATAGACATTGAAACTTCCCATTCTCCCGTATTTGGGTCGGTTTGTGCTCTTGCTTGAACAACAACATCTCCCTCTAAAGATGGTTTTCCTGCTCTTTTTGATTTTAAAGCAATTAATTGAAAATATGTATCTTGTTTGTCTTTATCTTTCATTTCCATAGCTTTAACTTCCCAGCTTAAAACTAATTCTTTTGGAAAAATAGATTTTATTTGTCTTGAATTTAAGATTCTATTAACCTCAGCAGTATCCTTAAAATGAGCATATCCAACAGTTGCAGAATTAATAGGTTGATTATTACCATCTACATAAGGAGTTAAAATTGCAAATAAAGGATTTTGTTTTTTAAATTCTTCAAAACCTTCTTTTTCTTTTAACGCATTATTAATACTGTCTTTAAGAATTAAAGGATTCTCATTTTGAAGAGAATCATTTAAAAGTAATAAATTTTCAGATTCAGTTGTATCTTGGTTTATATTTCCTTCAATATCAGACAGTAAGTTATCTTCTGTTTTTGTTGTGTCTTTTTTAACACTGTTTAATTCGCGTAATTTTGTATTTGCTTGAAAGAAATATTGATATATTTCCGGAAAATCATATGTTTCCCAAAATTGGAGGTTTGCTGTTCCTTGTAAAAGTTTTCTTACACGTTTTGGTTCTTTTACACCAGGAAGTTCAATTAAAATTCTTCCCGAGTTACCTTCCAATTTTTGAATAGTAGGTTGAACAACTCCAAACTTATCGATTCTAGAACGAAGAACATTTAATGAATTATCAATTGCATCTTGTGCCTCTTGTCTAATAATTTTTAAAACATCATCATCTGAGGTGCTGTTATTAATTCTATCTTTTAAACTGTAGGTTGCAAAAACTTTATTTAACATCAAGTCAGGATTTATTTCCTTAAATGCAGCATAAAATAAAGTGATAAAATCCTCTTGCGAATTTGCTTGATCTTTTTTAGCTTTTTTAATTGCTTGAATAAATGTTTCGTTTGTGCTTTTTTCAGAAAGATTCTCAATTAATTCAGCAACAGAAACTTCCAAAATAACATTCATCCCTCCTTTAAGGTCAAGACCCATGTTAATTTCTCTTTCTTGGCACTCTTTAAAAGTGTATTTAGGAAACGGATACGCTTGATTGTTTGAAACTGAATCAAGGTAATGTCTTTCTTTGTCAAAATCACCTCCGGAATATTCCTGTGCAGCAGATTTTACACGCCAAGTTGCATAAGTAAATGACAACTGATAAATACTTGCCAAAGCCAAAATAATGGCAAGAAAAGTTATAACTCCTTTGTTTTGCATATCTTAATATTCTTTTTTGTTAATCAAATTCTAATTTTCAGGGGTGCAAAGATATTGTTTTTTTTTAAATAAAGAAGTAATTTTTTTCTGTGTCTTTTTTTATTGATTTTAATGACCATATAGGAGCATAAAAATATGAACTTTTTTTAACATGTTAATTTACAAAATACAATTAGGAATTTATCTGATTATTAATTATTTATACTGAAAATTTAGTATCTAAAATTAGAAAATAAAATGAGGACTAATTGTTAAGAAAATCTAACATGTTTTATTGAAAAAACCATTAAATTTTAAGAAAATAGTTTCTTTATAATATATTTGGGCTTTAACTTTATATCCCCCATCATCACTTTTAGAATATTTTATATTAAAATTCAGTTTTGGATTTTTATTTGGATTAATCATTGAACTAAATTTTATGCTTCTTGCTTTGGATACAAAGAATTCAAGAGCTAAGTGGTCTGCAAGTGTTTCATTAATCATTTGAACACTAACAACACCCGGTACAATAGGGTTTTTCGGGAAATGTCCTTTATAAATATCATGTTTAATATTTAGTTCAATTTCTTTTAGAATTTCATTTTCGGAAATTTGTGTTGAATTGATGATCTTGAAAAAATTATTTAAAAGCATTTTTTAAGTCTAAAATAGGTTTTTACAAAACTAATATAAAATATTATTGTTGTCTTATTAAAAACTAAAAAAATTCTAAAAAGTATCCAACAAATTAAAACAGTTGGATACTTTTTGTATTTTTGCAAAAAATTGAAAAGAAAAATATGGCAAAAGGAATAGCAACAAGAGAAGAAAATTATTCGCAATGGTATAATGACATTGTAATAAAAGCAGATTTAGCAGAAAACTCAGGAGTAAGAGGAAGTATGGTAATAAAACCATACGGATTTGCAATTTGGGAAAAAATGAAAGCACAACTAGATAAAATGTTCAAAGAAACAGGACATGAAAATGCTTACTTTCCATTGCTTATTCCAAAATCATACTTTGCAAAAGAAGCAAGTCATGTAGATGGCTTTGCAAAAGAATGTGCAGTTGTTACACATTACAGATTAAAAACTACCGAAGATGGCAACATTGAGGTTGACCAAAATGCAAAACTTGAAGAAGAGTTAATTATAAGACCAACTTCCGAAACAATAATTTGGAGTACATATAAAAAATGGATACATTCATATCGTGATTTACCTATTTTAATAAATCAGTGGGCAAATGTTATGCGTTGGGAAATGCGAACACGTTTATTCTTGCGTACTGCTGAGTTTCTTTGGCAAGAAGGACATACAGCTCATGCAAAATCAAGCGAAGCAATTGCAGAAACAAACCAAATGTTAGAAGTGTATGCCGAATTTGCAGAAAAATGGATGGCAATGCCTGTTATAAAAGGTTCAAAATCTGAAAGTGAACGTTTTGCAGGTGCATTAGATACTCTAAGCATTGAAGCAATGATGCAGGACGGAAAAGCCCTTCAAGCAGGAACTTCACACTTTTTAGGTCAGAATTTTGCAAAAGCATTCGATGTAAAATATACAAGCAAAGAAGGAAAAGAGGAATTTGTTTGGGCAAGTTCATGGGGAGTTTCTACTCGCCTAATTGGAGCATTAATTATGGCACATTCCGATGATAAGGGCTTAGTTTTGCCTCCTAAATTAGCACCAATTCAAGTTGTAATAGTTCCTATTTTTAGAAGTGAAGAAGACTTAGAAAAAATTTCTGAAAAAATTAATCCAATAATTGAAAAATTAAGAAGTTTAGGAATTAGCGTTAAATTTGATAATAGAGATACATACCGACCCGGACATAAATTTGCAGAATATGAATTGAAGGGAGTGCCTGTTCGCCTTGCAATTGGTATGCGCGATTTAGAAAACGGAACAATTGAACTTGCACGTAGAGATACTTTTGAAAAGAAAACTTATGAAATTGAAGGCATTGAAAATGTTATTAATAATTTAATGACAGAAATTCAAGATAATATCTTCAATAAAGCATTAAAATTCCGTGAAGAAAATACGCATAAAGCTGATAGCTACGAAGAATTTAAAGACATAATAAAAAACAAAAGTGGTTTTGTATATGCACATTGGGACGGAACTATTGAAACCGAAGAAAAAATACAAGAAGAAACCAAAGCAACTATAAGAAACATTCCTTTTGATGCTCCTGAAGAAGATGGAGTTTGCATGGTAACAGGAAAACCGTCAAAAAGAAGAGTTTTGTTTGCTAAATCTTATTAATTATTTGTAGCCAGAGCTTGTCGAAGGCTATGAAAAAAATAATTTATATATTTATAAACCCTTAAAAAATAATTGTCATGAAACAAATTGTATTAATTCTATCAATTTTTGCCATGTTTTTTGCAGCATGTAACGACGATGCAGGAAAAACTGAAAATGATGCAAAATCAGATTCTTTAAAGCAAGCTGAAACTGCTCTTTTAGAACAAGCACAAAAAGTTTTTAAAGTTTTACCAAAACTTGCAGAAAATCCTGAAAATGCAGTTACAGATGCAAAAGTTAAATTAGGAAAAATTTTGTATTTTGATACACGACTTTCAAAAGAAGGAAATCAATCATGTAATACTTGTCATAATTTGGCAACTTATGGAGTTGATAATTTACCTACATCTCCGGGGGATAATGGAGGATTAGGAACAAGAAACTCACCAACAGTTTTTAATGCTGCACTTCATAGAACTCAATTTTGGGATGGCAGAGCAAAAGACGTGGAAGAACAAGCAGGTATGCCCGTTACAAACCCAGTTGAAATGGCAATGCCCGATGAAGCATCTGTTATTAAAAAAATATCAAAAGTTGAGGCTTACAAAAAAATGTTTGCAGAAGCATTTCCATCAGAAAAAAATCCTATGACTTATGACAATTTGAAAAAAGCAATTGGTGCATTTGAAAGAACTTTAATTACAACAGACAAGTTCGATAAATATCTTGCAGGAGATGTAAGTGCACTAAACGAGCAAGAAAAGAAAGGATTAAATACTTTTATGAGCAAAGGATGTACTGCTTGTCATTCCGGAGCAGCTATGGGAGGCGATTTGTTAATGAAATTTGGAATTCATAAAGATTATACAGAAGTTATAGACAGTGTAGTTGTTGATGACGGACTTTTTGCAGAAACAAAATTAGACAAAGATAAATTTGTTTTTAAAAGCCAATCATTAAGAAATGTTGAAAAAACATGGCCCTATTTTCATGATGGAAGTGTAAAAGATTTAAAAGAGGCGGTACAAATTATGGCAATAACAGAATTAGGACAAGAGTTTTCAGAAGAAGAAATTATTGATGTTGTAGCTTTTCTTAAAACTTTAACAGCAAATATTCCGGAAGATGTAAAAACTGCACCTGAATTGCCATAATTTTTATTTAGCAAATTATTATTATTAAAATGTAAACATTCAACATTTTAAAATAATAAAAAGGCACAGATTTTAAATCTGTGCCTTTTTATATATTTAATAAGTAAGGAATAATTATGTTTTTAGCACACAAAAATATATATTTGTTGAAATCTTAAAAAATAAAAAGTTATGAATTTATTATTATTACAAGGAACAGGAAAATGGGCTGATAAGGCTATAGAAATGGCAATTGCATATGGACCAAAAGTGGTTTTGGCAATTGTCGTATTAATTATTGGATTTTTTATTGCAAATAAAATTTCAAAACTTATTAAAAGAATAATGGAAAAAAGAGGTGTAGATATATCTCTGCAATCCTTTGTTGGAAGTTTGGTTAGTGTACTTTTAAAAGTGATGGTTGTAATAAGTGTTGCAGATATGGTTGGAGTAGAAACAACATCATTTGTTGCAATAATTGGTGCCGCAGGTTTAGCTGTTGGCTTGGCACTTCAAGGAACTTTGCAAAATTTTGCCGGAGGTGCACTTATTATGATTTTTAAGCCATTTAAAGTTGGAGATTTAATTGAAGCACAAGGGCAGTTGGGTGCCGTAAAAGAAATTCAAATTTTTGTTACAATTTTAACTACATTTGAAAACAAAACAATTATAATTCCTAATGGAGTATTGTCTAATGGTACTATTACAAACTACACAACGGAAGGAAAAATTAGAGTAGATTTAAATTTCGGAATTGCATATAGCGCAAGTGTTAAAGATGCAAAAAAAGCACTTGTTGAAGTAATGGAAGCACACCCAAAAGTATTAAAAGACCCCGCACCTTTTGTTGGTATTGAATCTTTTGAAGCAAGTTTAGTGAAATTAGCTGTAAAACCATATTGCAAACCAGAAGATTATTGGGATGTTTATTTTGACATTTATGAGCAGGGAAAAGAGGCTATTGAAAAAGCAAATGTTGAAGTGCCATTTCCACAAATGGTTGTACATATGGAAAAATAATTTATTAATTTTAGTTTGTTATAGAATTTAATTTCATTTTCAGCTTATAAGCAAAAAGCACCCTAATATTTTTTTTACAAAAATAGGGTGTTTTTTTATGCCCCAATTATACAATACAAAATAATTAAGATTTGCTGAAAATTTATAAATATATTTATAACTATATTGTTACGTTCAAAAATGCAGGGACATGTGCAAGGTTTATGATAAAGATGTTTAATTTGCAATTTTGAAAAATATAATGAAACTTGTTCCTTTTCCTTTCTCACTTTTTATTGAGATATTGCCATTGTGCTCTTCTATAATTCTTTTTACATAACTCAATCCCAAACCAAAGCCTTTAACATCATGTATATTTCCAGTTGGAACTCTGTAAAATTTATTAAAAATCTTTTTTTGATTTTCTTTACTAATACCTATACCATTGTCTTTTATTTCAATTTTTATTTCTTCTTCGTAGTTTGATGTTTTAACTTCGATTTTAGGAGGTGTTTTTTCTTTTGAGTATTTCACAGCATTGTCTAAAAGATTAAATAAAATATTTGTAAGATGGAGTTTATCTCCCTTTAAAATGAAATTTTTTGCATTCAAATCTACTATTATTTCACCTCCTTTATTCTTAACCTTAATATCCATATTTAAAACAGCAAAACTTATAAGTTCATGTATGTCAATATCTTTAACGTTAAAATGAATGCTTCCTTTTTCAAATAATGAAATTTGTAAAACTTTTTCAATCTGAAATTCTAATCTTTTACTCTCATCTTTAATAATTTTAGATATTGATTTTAATTTTTTCTTTGAAATTTCAATAGAATCATCGGAAAGCATTTGTGAGGCAAGTGAAATTGTGGAAACAGGAGTTTTTAATTCGTGAGTCATGTTGTTTACAAAATCATTTTTTATTTCAGATAATTTTTTTTGTTTTAAGATAAGATAAATTATAAAGGCAAATGTGATAATAATTATAAATGTTATTATAAAAGATAGTAACATTGGTTTGGGAATATTTGACGGGATAATATTATTATCTTTTTTAAAATACATTACTAAGTAATATTTTGATGCTAAAACATCATTTGGGAAAAGTAATATCTCGTATGTTTCTTTAACATAGTTTAAGGTAAATCCTTTGGACTTAATTTTGTATATGTTATTATTGTCTTTTACACCATAAAAATAGTTGTAGTTTATTCCGTTAGAACTTAAAACGCTTGAAATAATTTTATCAGATTCAACAGCTTTCAAACGTTTTTCAATTTGAGTTTCGCTAGCAATTAGTCTGTTTAAAATATCCTGAATAAAAAAAGTTTTTTTGCTGATATTTCCAATTATCCTTTGTTTTAGGTCTTCTTGGGTAAACTCTATATTATTTCCAAAAACATCTTGTTGGGCTTCAACTCTATAAAGAGAATCTCCTTGTAAATAATAAATCGGATTTTGCTTTATTGTTGTGTCGTCTTTATTGTCATTGTTTTGACTGAAGTTCTCTTCAAAAAGAAATTTGCTACCCATATGTTCTGTGCTATCTTTACTAAAAGGAACTGTTGACTCAGAAATAAGTAAAATAGCTTCATTTTCTTCAATTTGTTTAACTATTTCATATAATGCTTTATTAACTTTTCCTTCAAATTGTTGTTCCTCAATAATCAGAGCTTTTTCAATCCATGCTGCCTGAACCATAATTAAAAAAATTACGGTTGCAATCATTATAACTGTTAGTAGCCTTATATATCTTTTTCGCATTTAACTTAGTGTAAAGAGGTCTTTAATCTCTATTTATTTTTAAGTACTTATAATCTTTGTGCTAATTGTTTAACCATTGATGTTTTCCATTTGGCAAAAGTGCCTTCGTTTATTTTCAGTCTTGCAACTCTTACAAGTTCCAAATAAAAAGCTAAGTTATGAATACTTGCAATTTGTGCTGCTAATCTTTCATTAACTTTCATTAAATGTCGAACATATGCTTTAGAATAAAAATAATCAACATATGAAGTTCCAAATTCATCTAAGGGAGAAAAGTCTTGTTCCCATTTTTTGTTTTTTATGTTAATTCGACCTTGCCATGTAAATAACATTCCGTTTCTCCCATTTCTAGTTGGCATAACACAATCAAACATATCAGTTCCCAAAGCTATTCCTTCTAAAATATTTTCCGGTGTTCCAACTCCCATTAAATATCTTGGCTTATCTTCAGGAAGAATATTATTTACAATTTCCAACATTTCATACATTTCCTCAGTAGGTTCTCCAACTGAAAGACCTCCAATTGCATTTCCTTCTCTCTCATGCGATGCAATAGTTTCGGCAGATTGTATTCTTAAATCTTTGTATGTACTTCCTTGAACAATAGGAAAATAAGATTGTTCGTACCCATATAAACCTTCTGTTTCATCAAATCTCTTTATTCCTCTTTCTAGCCAACGATGTGTAAGGTGCATTGAATCTTTTGCATATTTGTAGTCAGAAGGGTAGGGTGGACATTCATCTAATGCCATTATAATATCTGCACCTATGCTTCTTTCTGTATCTACTACATTTTCGGGTGTGAAAAGATGTTTAGAGCCGTCAATATGCGATCTAAAAGTTACTCCTTCTTCTTTAATTTTTCTAATATCGGACAATGAAAATACTTGATAACCTCCACTGTCAGTAAGAATTGGTTTGTTCCAGTTCATAAATTTATGTAATCCTCCTGCTTTTTCAAGAGTATCAATTCCGGGTCTTAAATATAAATGATATGTATTTCCAAGAATAATTTGTGCTTTAATATCTTCATCAAGTTCTTTTTGGTGTACACTTTTTACCGAACCTAATGTTCCAACGGGCATAAAAATAGGAGTTTCTATAAGTCCATGAGCTGTATGTAGTTTGCCTGTTTTTGCTTTTGTAATACTGTCTTTTTTTATTATTTCAAATTTCATCTTTATAGTATTCTTTCATTTATATATTGTTTCATTGATAAGTCTGTTATTAAAAGTAACAATTTAACAATTAAAACAGTTTTTTTATTCTATTTTTGCATAAAGGTAAAATTAATGAATAAAAGTGAGAAAAAAAGATTAAAATTCAGTTTAATACTTCCCATATTTTTTGTTTTTGTGATGTGGGTAGTAAAATTGTATGAATATTATTTAAATTTACACTTTTACGAATATGGTATTTATCCTCAAAGATTTGAGAACTTAAGCGGAATTTTTTTAGGTCCATTTATTCATGGAGATTTTAAGCATTTAATTTCAAATACATTCCCTTTTTTAATACTCGGAACAGGTCTGTTTTATTTTTACAGAAAATATGCTTATAAAGTTTTTTGGTTGATATTTATTTTTTCTGGATTTTGGGTATGGTTGGCTGCTCGTCCTTCATATCATATTGGAGCAAGTGGAGTTATATACGGATTGGCATCTTTTCTTATCTTTTCAGGTTTAATTCATAAAAATAAAGCATTAACTGCAGTTTCTTTAATTACAGTTTTTTTATATGGAAGCATGGTTTGGGGAGTATTGCCTATAAAACCCGGAGTGTCGTGGGAGGGACATCTTTTTGGTGCTATTACAGGTTTAATAATTTCTATTGCTTTTGCAAACAAAAAACCCTTACAAGAAATTTCTGAAAAAAAGGAACAAAAAGAAGAAATTTCAGAGTTTTCTGAACCTACTGTAAGTAACGATACTTATAACAAAGTAGAATATTTTTATGAAGAAGATAAAAATGTTTAATACAACTTATTAATTATTAACCTTTTGCTAACCTTTGAATCTCTTTTTTATTAAATCTTTTAATAAGTTTGCAAAAAATCAATTATCTTGTTTTAATTATAAATGGACAAATTCTCACAAAAATTCTTTACAACTAAATCACTTCAAGCCTATACCAGTCTTATTAGTTTGTTATTTGTTTTAATTATAATAATAGTATATGTAAACGGGTTTAACTTAAATATGGTATTGGTTTTAAGTATCTCTGTTTCGTTATTGGTATTAAGCCTGATTTTAACTTATTTTAAGCAATTAAATATTGCAAAGTTTATTGTTATTATTATCCCACCCTACACTTTATTAATTATAAGCATATTAGAAAAATATTTCAATGTTGTAGCTAATACATATACTTTTTTAATACCAAGAATTGCAGTAATACTTTTTTTAATGCCACCGGTTATGTTTTTTGGTATTAAGCAATATAGTAAATTAATTATTTCATTAATTATATTAAGTCCTGTTGTATTATTTTTTGATTATTTTCACCAAATATTTGGAATATACTTAGAAGAATTGTTTTATAATCAAAAGTTTTACCCCATTTTATTAATAATTCTTTCTTTTTTTTATTCATTAGTTTTAGCAAGTGTTCTTTTATTTCAAAAATCAAATATTTTATTCCAAAAGAAAATAAAAAATCAAAGTTTAAAAATTTTTGAAGAGAAAGAAAAAACGCAAAAGCAAAATAATAAACTAAAAAGTTTAAATGAGGAATTTTCAGCTCTTAATGAAGATTTACATCAAAAAAATGATGAGTTAGAAGCTATTTCAGAAGAACTAAGGAAGAATAATGAAGAATTACTACTAACACAAGAAAGAATTATTGAAAATGAAAAAAAATACAAACAGCTCTATGAGAAAAGCGAAGATGCTTTTGAAAGTATTGATTCAAGTATAAGATATGCTAAAACAATTCAGGACTCATTATTGGTAAAAGAAGAAATGATTAAAGAGTGTTTTAATGATTATTTCCTTTTATTCAAACCCAAAGAAAAAATAAGTGGAGATTTCTATTATGTAAAAAAGTTTAACGATTTTATTATTTTTTCTGTTGCTGATTGTACAGGGCACGGTATTCCCGGAGGTTTTATTACAATGCTTGGTATTACTTTTTTACATGAAATAGTAAGTGACAAAAAAGTTAGTAGTCCGGGCAAGGCATTAAATCTTTTAAGAAAAAAAATAAAAGATACTTTTAAAACTTTTGGTTCTAAAAATCTAAACGGAATGGATCTTGCTCTTTGTGCTTTAAATACAAAAACTAACGTGTTAAGCTATTCTGGGGCATATAATCCACTTTGGATTATTCGAAACAATGAGTTGCTTGAGTATAAAGCCACTCGAAACCCAATAGGTTTTAATTATGTTGAAACTGATTTTAAAAACTATGAAATTCAAATTCAAAATAATGATTTAATTTATATTTTTTCTGATGGTTTTCAAGACCAAATTAGTGAGGCTACAAGTAAAAAATTCTTATCTAAAAATTTTAAAAAATTACTTTTAAACAATCAATCAATTTCAATGAAAGAGCAAAAAGAAGTTTTAGAAAAAACTTTTAATGATTGGAAGGGCAACTATGAACAAGTAGATGATGTTACAGTTATGGGAGTTAAATGGAAAACCTCTAATGAATAGTTTTACTTTTTTAAAAAGTTATTAATTGCAGATAAAAAAGATTTATTTGTAATGGGTTTTGTAAGATACTCGTCAAAAATATGCCCATATTTCTTTTTCTCATCATTTGTAGCATTTGCTGTTAACGCAATTATCGGAATATGTTTTAGTTCCTTATTCTTTCTTATTATTTTTGAAGCATCATAACCATTTAGTACAGGCATTTGTATATTCATCAGAATAATATCAGGAGTATTTTTCATTGAAAAGTTAGAGTTTTTCTTTGGAAAAGAATAAATTTATAGAATAACAAAAATACTTTGTTACATGATTAGTTTCACTACGTTGTTCTTTTTTTTTCGCCCCCTTCTTTTTCTTTATGGAGCTTGCGGAATAAAGAAAAAGAAGGGGGCGA
>CAMZKV010000041.1 GCA_947311445.1 uncultured Chlorobiota bacterium
CAGGAGGATCTCTTTTAAAAAATGCTATGGAAAAACTTGGTCTTTCGGCAAGAGCTTATGACAGAATTTTAAAGGTCTCTAGAACAATTGCTGATTTAGCTTCTTCTGAAAACATAAAAACAGAACATCTTGCAGAGGCAATACAATATAGAAGCTTAGATAGGGATAATTGGGGGAGTTAAGAATTAGAAGTATTTAGCAAGTTTGTAATTGTTTTATATTTTAAAAATTCCACGTTTTATAAGTTCAAAAACTATTTCGGCTTCATGCATGGCATCATCAGCACCTCTGTGCTTTTCTGTATAGTTATTATTTGAAAAAAAATAATCGTATGCTTCCTCAACTTTGGGCCATTTAAAATCTCCGTACTTGCCAGGTAGTTTTAAAATGTTTGTTGATAAAATCATCGGACATGGTAGCTTTTTGAGAAACTTAAATCCTCTGCTTTCTAAAAAATCAAAATCAAAACTTCTATTATAGGCGGTCGCTCCCGCAGGATAGTTGTTTATTATTCCTTGAATTTCATTTTTTAATAAATCTAAGCGTTTTGATAGTCTTACATCCTCAACAGATAAATCAGAATTTTTTATAATCCAGGAGTTTTCAACTTCATTTCTTGTTATTCCTTTTTCGTGAGTAACTTTATCAAAAACTACTTTTCTATTTCCATTTTCAGTATCTAATTCCACAATTCCAATTTCTACAATTTTGCCTCCTTTGTTAATAAAACCAGTAGTTTCAATATCAATTATTAAAATTTTACTCATTTTTTTATGTAAATATATTAAATTTTAATATTTATTAAAAAAACCTGTTAATCATAAGACTAACAGGTTTTTAGCGGTCCGGACGAGACTCGAACTCGCGACCCCATGCGTGACAGGCATGTATTCTAACCAAACTGAACTACCGGACCTTTTTGCGTGTGCAAATGTAAATCTTTTTTTTTTTCTACAAAACTTTATTTTTATTTTTATTTCTTTTTTATAAAAAATGTAAAATTTATATTTCCATATTTCCTTCTTTCCTCAAAATATTTATTTGTTGAAAAGTCATTTTTTGCAGAATGTTCTAGTATAAAAACGGCTTTTTGTAATGCTTCATTATTAAAAATTAATTCTGGAAGTTTGTGTATTTTTTTATCTTCAAATGGTGGGTCTGCAAAAATTAAATCTACTTCATGCGTTGTTTTTTCACAAAACTTATATACGTCAGAAATTATTACATTGCCTTTTCCTGTAAAAAGAGAATTTATCTGTGTTTTTATATGCAAACAGTTCTTTTTTCTAATTTCTACTGATGTTACTTCTTTGCTCCCTCTTGACAAAAACTCTAAACTAATATTTCCTGTTCCTGAAAATAGGTCTAATACTTTTAGATTTTCAAGATTGTATTTATTTTCTAAAATATTAAAAAGAGATTCTTTTGCAAAATCTGTTGTTGGTCGGGAATTGAAGTTTTTTGGTGGAAGTATTTTTCGTCCTTTTTGGCATCCTCTAATAATCCTCATTATACATATTTAAAATATTATAAAGAATATGTTCCCCAATATCTTTAAAGTTGTATTTAAGTTTATGGTCTAGTTTTAAAAACTTCATATTTGGAAAAAAACCTTTTATAAATTTAAAAAACTCTGAGTTTTTCTCAATTAGGCCAGAAACACTAAGGTGCATTTTGTTTTGTTCAATCTTGTATTGTGTAAGAGTATTCATTAAATAATACACAAAATCGTCTTGGTTTTCATATTTATAAGTGTTGTACATTACAAATTTATCATCTTTATAAATACCAATATTAAATGTTCCCGAATTAATATTAATATGTACAACGGGCAACTTAAACTTCGTTGCCTTACCTTTTTCAATAAGATTATTTACGAAAAAATTATTTTGATGTAAAAAAATTATTTCCGGGAATTTATTTACAAGAATTGTTGTTAAATCAGAAGAGATTGAAAAGACATTGTATGCATCAATTTTTTTATTAAAATTAAATAGTAGTTCTTCGTTTTCGTCAAGTTTGTGGTTAAAGGTAAAATATTGTTTTACTTTTGTTTTATCAAAATATTCAGAAGGAATAAATGTTGATTTGTGAGTTAAATAACTAAAATATACTGTTTTATAATTTTTACTTAAAAATAAGTCTTCTTTTATCATTGCTTCAGTTTTTTCAGCAATTGTTTTTCCAATTAATTTTTTATCGAAATTATGATGGTTTAAAGCTGCATAAGTTTTTCCAACTATATCTATAATAGCATATGAATACCCTTTATCGTCTAATTGTAATGACAATATATAAGAAGATGTTTTACTTTTCGAGAAACCTTCGTTAAATACAAAGAAATTTTTCATGTGGCTAATTTTCTCTTATTAATTGATGTTGAATAAGGTGCTTGTGTTTTTATTTTTAAATAAATTGTTTTGCTCTGCACATAGTAACACTTACTTTCTTATGCAAGTAATCTGTATGTTAAACTATAAAATGTTTGTCATAATTGTTTCACATATAAAGATTTAATATAAAAGAAAAACCAAAACAAATTAACAAAATTTTGATTTTTATTTTTTTAAATCATATTCTTTCAACCAGTTACCATCATTATTATTGTTTTCTTCAAGAGACCCAACTTTAAGACCCGGGTACTTACTGTTCTTAATTGCATCATCATTAAGATTCAAAATTAACTGTTTTTTCATTCCTTTTAATAAAACTAAATTGGGAACTTTTGCTTCAAAAACATTAATATTAACCCCTCCCGCTTGGATAGATGCAGTGTCCATTTCAAATTTATATCCATCGGTAAAAGGTACTTTTCCAAATCTTTCAATGTCATAGTTTTTAAAAAGAGTGTCAATAATATTAATTTTTAAGGTATCTCTACTAATTATTCCCATTTTCAAACAGACTTTTTCTGCTTTTATAAGATTATTGTCTTGTTGCAAGTATATTGAATCAGGAACTTCCCCTATTTTTTTTACAACAGACATTGTTCCTGTTTGAACAAACTTTTTTAAACTATCAAGGCTGGGAGTATATTTTTCATACTCATTTTTAAAAGCAACTTGTGCAGTCCTTATTTTTTTTAATTCGTTTACAGTTTCTTGAAAACGTTTTTCTTTTTCTTTATTAAACCTAATGGGATCCATTATACTTTCGAACAAAATATAACTGGCAAAAATAGCAAGACCTAAAAACACAAAGCTTAAAATATACTTAATAAATTTATTTCCAGAAGATATAAAATAACTTCCTCCAATAAGAAGTACAAGTATGCCAACCCCAATAGCAAGTCCAAAAATAACTATTGGAATATCCAAACTGTCTGTAACGGCATATAAAATTCCTTCTATAAGCAAAAAATATGCTATAAAAGAGCCATATTTTATCAGCTTATTATCAGATAATTTTTTTAAGGAAGCAACTAAGGCAACTCCTATTGTTGCAACAATCAAAATAATAATATAAATTGTCATCAGAATTAAATTTTTTAGTTTGATTGCAAATTTAAAAAAATAAATCTTAAATATAAATTTTCTTTGCAAATAATGTTATATTCACACCTAAAATTTTAAATTTGATTTTAATGCTTAATGATTTTATATATAATGAAATAATAAAAAGTTTAA
>CAMZKV010000042.1 GCA_947311445.1 uncultured Chlorobiota bacterium
AGCTGCCGGAGTTTCAGTTGCAACTGCTTTAATTAATTTCTGCGGACTATATACTATTTTAGGTATAAACACTTGTAAAATAAAAAATTAACTCAAAAATTTAATGTATTGTTTTTAAAGCATCCTTATTTTTAGGATGCTTTTTTATTTCTATGATAATATTTTTAAATCAATATATTATTTTGCTATATTTAATTATTTTTACAAACTAAAATAAAAACAATGGCAGGAAAATTAATAGTTTTTTCAGCACCTTCCGGTTCAGGAAAAACAACTATTGTAAGAGAAATTTTAAAAGACGATAAATTTAATTTTGAATTCTCAGTTTCGGCAACAAGCAGAAAAAAAAGAGGCAATGAAAAAAATGGAAAAGATTATTATTTTTTATCTATTGAAGATTTCAAATCAAAAATATCTGATAATCAGTTCATTGAATGGGAAGAGGTATATAAAAACCAATTCTACGGAACTTTAAAATCAGAAATTAAAAGAATTAAAAGCAATGGTAATAATGTAATATTTGATATTGATGTTCTTGGCGGTATTAATATTAAAAAACAATTTGCAGAAGAATGTTTAACTATTTTCATAATGCCGCCCTCAATTACAGAACTTGAAATAAGACTTAGGCATAGAGGGACAGAAACAGAAGAAAGTCTTAATAAACGTCTTTCAAAAGCAGAAAAAGAAATGACTTTTTCAAAAGAATTTGATGTTGTTGTTATAAATGATATTTTGGAAGACGCTGTTATTGAAGTCAAAAAGATATTAGTTAATTTTTTATAATAATATTAGTTTGCAAAATATATTATTCATAAAAAAAGGCGATAGTAAATCGCCTTTTTTATTTATCTTAAATTGGTTTAATAGTTGAATTATTTTTACTCCATTCCGAAAGCATAATATGCAATATTTCCATCAGGATATATTCCTTGCACATAAACTCCTCCATGAATATTTTTTAATATTTTTTCTATTTCTTTTGGAGAAGAAACTTCTTTTCTATTTATATGAGTAATTATAAACCCGTTTCTAACTCCTGCTGCCATTAATTTACCTGATTGTAAATCAACAACTTCCACTCCGTTTTTAATACCAAGTTTTTCCTTTTTATTATCTGATAGTTCAACAAAACTTGCGCCAAGAACATCAACTATATTTTTATTTACAACACCTGTTGTGCCTAAGCTGTTTTTTAGTTCAACTAAAAATTTCTTTGTTTTATTGTCTCTAAGAACCCAAACATCAATTTTATCTCCCGGACTAAATCTACTTATTTTTTCTTGAAGTTCAGAGCTTTTTTCAATTGTTGTATTATTAATTTTTTTAATAATATCTCCTTCTTTCAAACCGGCATCTTCTGCTGCACTGCCTTTATTTACATTCACAATATAAACTCCTTTTGGTTTATCCATATTTAATTCTTCTGCAAGTTTTGCATCTACATCTTTTATATTTACACCAAGTAAGGCTCTTTGAACAGTTCCAAATTCTTTCAAGTCCGAAACAACTTTTTTAACTATTGTAACAGGAACAGCAAAAGAATAACCGGTGTAAGAGCCTGTTTGTGATGCAATTGCGGTGTTAATCCCTACCAATTCTCCTTTTGTATTCACAAGTGCACCTCCACTATTTCCGGGATTTACGGCAGCATCTGTTTGAATAAAAGACTCAATTGCATACTTTTGTTTTTGTCTTAATAAATTAATATTTCTTTCTTTTGCACTTACAATCCCAGCTGTTACAGTAGAAGTTAAATTAAAAGGATTACCAACTGCAAGAACCCACTCGCCTACTTTTAAATTGTCTGAATTTCCGTATGTTACTGTTGGCAAATCTTTTGCTTCAATTTTAACTAATGCAATATCTGTTGCAGGATCTCTACCAATGAGTTTTGCATTATAAGTTCTATTATCATTTAAAACAATCTCAATATCTTTTGCATTTTCAACAACATGGTTATTTGTAACTATGTAACCATCGCCAGAAATAATTACACCTGAACCTGATGCCATTTGTGGCATTCTTTGTCCATAAGGACTTCCTCCTCCAAAGGGATTTCCAAAAAAGAAATCTTGTATTGAGGGTTGTCCAATGTTTTGTTGAGTATAGGTAGTTTTTACATGAACTACTGCATTTAAAGTTTTCTCTGCTGCAATTGTAAAATCCGGCAAAGTTGTAACTATGCTTCCTTGAATATTATTAACCGGAAGAATATTATTAACTTCTACCGACTTTTGGTTATTTTTTTCTCCAAAATAGTAATTAATTCCGTAAGCAGTAAGCCCTCCTATTACTGCAACCATAAATAAACCTAAAAATTTTCTTATTTTCATGTCAATAAAATTTTAATTATTAATAAAGTATATTTAACGTCTTTTTCTTCATATTATTTATATGAATTAATTTAAAAAAAAGATATAACAAAATTTAAAATCAATATATGAAAACACAATTTGTTTGCCATATAAAAAAACACTGACAATTTTTCAGTTTTGAAAATAGAACGTATATTTTTACAGGAAGTTACATTAAAAGGTGTAGTTTTGCATAAATATTTTTTTATGCTTAAATTTTATAAATACCACGGTGCCGGAAATGATTTCATCTTAGTTGATAACTTTTCGGAAAATTCTGTTAATCTTTCAATTTCACAAATTAAAAAAATGTGTGATAGACATCTTGGAATTGGTGCTGACGGATTAATGATATTGAAAAAACATTCTATTTTTGATTTTGAAATGGATTATTTTAATTCTGACGGTAGTGGTGGAACTATGTGCGGAAACGGTGGAAGATGCATTGTTGCATTTGCAAAAAAAATAGGTCTAATTAATAATTCAGCAAAGTTTATTGCTTCAGACGGTGAGCATGAAGCTTTTATTGATAAAAATAATATTGTAAAACTTAAGATGAATGATGTTAATAGTATTTCAAATTTCAAAAATGACTACTTATGTCATACTGGCTCACCACATTACATTAAGTTTTGTAACAATATAAAAGAAAAAAATGTTTTTCTTGAAGGACAAGAAATTAGATATAGTAATGTTTTTAAAGATGAAGGAATAAATGTTAATTTTATTAAGATTAAAGATAGTAAGACTTTAAATATAAGAACCTACGAGAGAGGTGTTGAAGATGAAACTCTTGCTTGTGGAACAGGAGCTGTTGCTGCTGCTCTAACTTTTGCAAATATAAGCAATGAATTATCAGGCGAATATACAATTATTGCAAGAGGAGGAATTTTGAAAGTAAGTTTTGCAAAAAAACAAAATAATTTTCAAGATATTTGGTTAACTGGCCCTGCGGAATTTATTTTTGAAGGATTTTTTCAGTTATAGAATTTGCAAATTCTAAAACTCAAATGAATCAAAAAAAGTTTTAATCTTTCTATTTCTTTCTTTTTCATTGCTTATAACAATTAATTGAAACTGTACTTTATTAATTATAAAAACACGATAAAAAACATACATATTTTTATCATCAAGAGATAAAAAAGCTTCTGTTCCTTTTATTTTATTGTATTTTATCTTTTTACTATTTTGAATTGTTCCTTTTATTCCTGTTTCAAAAGATTGCAAAGAAGCATTCATATATGTCTCATTATCAGAAGATACAACAGGGTTTGAATGTTCAGTATATTTTAACATGTAAACGTCAGTTCCCAACAAAGCTGTATATAATTCTGTTTTAAGACCTTTATTATCGGAACTTTCTTCCATTTTATATTCAGCAGGAAAATTTATTGAGAAACTTGGCTTTTCTTTTGTTAATTTAAAACTTGTTTTCTTTGTGCTTACATTAGTGTTTTGAGCACTTAAACTAAAACTAAGAAGTATGGAAACTAGTAATATCAAATTTATTTTTAATTGTTTTTTCATCTGTCTAAAAAAAAGTTAAAAGTTTGAAAGTATAAAGTTAATTTGTTTTTATTAAAAATTTCTAAGAAAATATCATTTTATTAATTCCCTTCCATTGTGTGTCAAAATTTTTATTCATCATTTCTTATTTTCATATACAAATATACTATTTTTTATTTCTATTCATAATATCCTAAAATAAACTTTCTTAGCATATCTAGCGATTTTGAACTTGCAAATCTCACATTCAGTAGTCTTCGTTTTCCAAAAGTATATTTCTTGGAAATTACTTTATTCTTTCCGGCAATAGCAATCCAAGTTGTTCCAACAGGTTTTTCCATTGTTCCACCACCAGGTCCGGCAATTCCGGATATTGCAATAGAATAGTCAGTATTAAAAATATCTCTTTGTCCTTTTGCCATAGCTTCAACAACTTCTTTGCTTACAGCTCCGTATTTCTCAAGAATATTTTGTGAAACTTTAAGCTGTTTATTTTTAATTTCGTTTGAATATGCTACAACTCCTCCTTTAAAATAGTTAGAACTTCCGGGAACAGATGCTATTAATCTTGAAACATTTCCTGCTGTACAACTTTCTGATATTGAAAGTGTTGCCTCGTTTTCAATTAATAATTCCCCTATTATGTTCTCTAAAAACTTATCTCCATATCCGAAAATATATTTTCCAATAATACTTTTTAATTTTTCAATCTCAAAATTAATAATTTCTTCTGCTTTTTTCTTTTGCTCACAAATCATGCTCAATCTCAATCGTATTCTTTCAGGAGAAGGAAGATATGCTAATTTTATTTTATCATTAAGGTTTTGTTCCCAATCCGACAACTTTTCTGCTAAAAATGCTTCGGGAATACCATAAGTCAAAACTGTTTTATGAATTATATTTGGCAATTTCATATCTTTTTTAAGCTCAGGAATTACTTTTCTCTCAACTAATTCTTTCATTTCAAAAGGAACAGCAGGCAAAGAAACAATTATAGTTTCATCTTTTTCAAACCACATTCCGGGTGCTGTACCATTTTTATTTCTTAAAATTTTACAATTTATGGGAACTTCTGCTTGTTTTCTGTTTCTTTCGTTATTTAGTTTAAAACCTTTTGATTGGATAAAGTTTGTAACATCTTCTAAAACTTCTTTATTTTCTTTAAGCTCAGAATTAAAATATTCTGCAAGAACTTGTTTTGTAATATCATCCTCTGTTGGGCCTAATCCTCCGGTTATTACTATTAAGTTAACTTCATTAATTATTGAATCTAAAACACTAATTATCTGTTCTTTATCATCGCCAACGGTTATTATTCTTCGAATTTCAAAGCCAATATTATTTATTTGCTCTGCAATCCACTGAGAATTTGTATCAGTTATTTGACCTATTAAAATTTCATCTCCAATAGTTATTATATCTGCTTTCATGAGTCTAAAAAAGTTTAAAAGTATAAAGAGTTAATTTGTATTTATTAAAGATGCACGGTAAAAACTATTTTTTAGACATGCATTGAATGTCAAAATCTTTGCTATAAGAGTTTCATATATGTTGTGATTCATTTTTATAAAAAACCGAACAAAATTGCCCGGTTTTTTTATAATCATATGTTTTTTTTTATAATAATTGTATATTATTCTAATTAAAAATTTTATCCCCAACTTTCTATATGAATTTGTCCTGGAGATTTCTTTTTGTGTTCAGTAAATCCGTCAGCTTCAAGATGTTCAAACATACTTTCAACCATTTTAGGGTTTCCACAAAGAAAAACATGAGTGTTCTCGGGAGTTGGTTTACATCCCAAAGCATCTTCTACAACACCTGCAGCCCACATATCTTGTACAAATCTGTTATCTCCTGTCCATTTTGAAACTTCTTTGTCTGCTTCCAAAACAGTAGGTATATATTTGAATCTATCAGAAATATTTTGCAAAAGCATTAGTTCTGATCGATAGCCTAAATCCCAAGAATTTGCAGCTCCATGAATAACAACAATTTTTCTTGTATTATTACTCATAATATTTGATCTTAACATACTTACATAAGGAGCAACTCCTGTTCCGGTTGCTATAAGAACAATATTATTATTCTCCGGGACTTGTTCCAAAGTAAACATTCCTACCATACGCTTTCCTAATTCAATTCTATCGCCATTTTTAAGATTAAACAATCTGGGAGTTAATGCTCCTGAACGTACAAGAGAAATATAAAACTCAATAAATTCTTTTGATTTTGATGAAGATGCAATTGAATATACTCTTTTAATCATTTTGCCATCTTCGTATTCTTCGGCATCAGGTGCTGCCCCTTCAACTCTTTCAGCTGTTGCTGGCAATGCTAATGCTGCGAATTGCCCTGACAAGAAAGTAGGTAGTTCCCACCCATCCGGTGATATTCTAAATATCTTCATTGAAGGCGAAACGTCAATAATTTGAGATACTACTGCATTTAATTTATTATCCATTAGTTTTTATTTAAAATTTTTAAAATATCTGCTTCTAAACTTTTTTTTGTACTTTCAACTATTCGTCCTATTTCTTTACCTCTTTTATAAAAAATAAAAGTTGGTATTCGTTTAAACTCAATGTTTGAAAGCAACTTATTTTGAGATGATTTTTCGGTATCTATTCCAATTAGTTTTATTTTAGATTCTGAGAAATTAATTTTATCAACAATTTTGTAAAATCTTGGTAGCTCTCTCCTACTGTCATGGCACCAAGTTCCAAAAACAACTAAAACTTTTACATTTTTTAAATTTGAATTATTTTTTAATTTATTAATTAGCTCTACATCAGGATTATAACTATTATATTCAGAAATAAACCATTTTTTAAATTCTTCTTTTTCAAATGCTTTTCTGTTACAATTTCCTATTAACTCAACTTTTTTTGTACGTTTATCAACAATAGTGTTGTTTACTTTACAAGAAAAAAGAAATAAAATAAAAATAGTTAAAAATATTAGTTTCTTCATTCTTTTTTAATTTTTAAAATCTCCAAAATATTTCATAAACTGAACACGTTCAAATACTCTGTTATATTTATTTTTATCAAAACTTAATTTTCCTTTCATATCATCAATATTTTGAAAATTATGTTTTGATGCTATTTCGTCAAATTCTTTTAAAATTGTGCTGATATATTCTGCACCGTGTTGATATATTGCAGAAACAACATGAACAGCAGAAGCTCCTGCTAAAATTTGTTTTGCCATACTGCTTCCGTTATGAATTCCTGTAGTTGCAGCTATATCAGCGTCAATTTTATCAGATAATAATGCTACCCATCTTAAAGGTAAAGTATATTCATCAGGTGTGCTGAATACATTTGAAGAAGTAATATCTAATGTTTCAATATCTATATCAGGATTGTAAAAACGATTAAACAAAGTAAAGCCATCAACATTTTCTGATGCACTTAAATTATAAATTAATTTAGCTAAACCAGAAGAATAATAACTCATTTTAAGAGAAACAGGAATTGAAATAATATTCTTAATTTTCTCTGTAATTTTGAAATAAATATCTTCATTATCGCAACTATCTTCAAAAGTGTCAGAAGGTAATAAAGCAATATTGAGTTCTAAGGCATCTGCTCCGGCTTTTTCAATTTCTTCTGCAAAACTTATCCATTCTGTATTTGTAACACAATTTATGCTTGCTATTACAGGAATATTTACACTTTTTTTAGAATTTTCAACTAAAGAAAGGTATTTTCTAATTGTATTGTCTTTAGTGTATTCTCTTATATATTCATATGCTTCGGGATAATCATTGTCTCCAACATTTATTGCATGAGATATTTCTTGATTTATTTGCTCCTCAAAAAGAGATTTCAAAACAACAGCTCCGGCATTATTGTCTTCAAGTTTTTTAATTTTATCTGCACTATCTGTCAATCCTGAACTTCCTACTACCAAGGGATTTTTTATATTTAATCCTAAATATTTTGTTGATAAATCCATTTTTAAAAATTTGTTTCACAAAATTAGTTATTTATTTTTTGTTTCCTAAATAAAACTGCTTTTTATCTATTTTTAAAAATAAAAAAAGGTTGCTCAAAACAGAGGCAACCTTTTATAATATTTTTAATTTATTGAGTCTAAAAATCCTTGCTTGAATAGTATCTACAAAAACTAAAATATTTAATTTCTGATTTACAATTAATTATCAAGCCTTAGTAGGAATCTTTTTAGAGTTAATTAATCTTTTTAGACTGAGCTATAAAAAATAAAGATGAATTTAATATTTATTTTGCAGCAGCTACGTCTTCAAGCGTTACGTTATCAAAATTATTATCCCATGCATGATTAACATAATTTGTTACATCTACGATTTCTTGGTCAGATAGTTGATCTTTGAAAGCAGCCATTGCTGTACCTTCAGCTCCATTTAAAACTATTTTTAAATCACTTGCTTTTCCTTTTAATGCAGGGAATGTTTCTCCCATTCCTTCGCCATTTTCTTGATGACAAACTTGGCATTTACTTGCGTAAACAGTTTTTCCTGCTGTATAATCTACGGCTTCTGTTACTTCTTCTGTTACTTCTTCTGTTACTTCCTCTACTTTTTTGTCTAATTCTTCTGTTGCTTGATTTGTTAAATCATTTGCAGTTTTTTCAGCATCTTCTTCGCTTCCGCAAGAAACAAATACTGTTGATAAACTGAAAATAAATAATACAGCTAGTAATGATAATGTTAATTTTTTCATGATACCTTTTTTTGATTTTTAATTTAAAATTAATATAAAGTTATTTTGCAAAATTATAAAAAACTTTATTTGCAACAAATTTATTTGTTTTTGATTTCAGGGCAAACTCACACTTTGTTAAAATCTGTTAAAAGTATTAATTTGCTTTAAATCGTGTCACGTTTTAACGTGTCACGATAACATTAATTTTTGATTTATATTTTTTATTAGTTTCATTATTCTTAAAACCTTAGTTTGAATTGTTAAATCAAATAAATTGTGTTGAAAAATAAAAGTATGAGTTTGCTCTGTTTTTGATTAAAATAAAAAAAGAGAGGATTAAATCCTCTCTTTTTTTATTTTATATTTTTATAAAATTATTTTGTTGAAGGTGCAACATCTTGAATTTTATAAGTCATGTCAGTTATTAATTTATTTTCAGAAACATCTCCTACTTTTATTAATCCTGAAAGACCTGCTTCAGTTTTAAAATAAATTAAGTCTCCTGTTGCAAGATTTGTCATACCTTCTAATTCAGCATTAGCAGCTCCGGATGTTAAACTTGCATAATCAACAGCATCATAATCAGCACCAGCTCCTGAAATAAATAATGTATTAGGAGAACTCCAAGATGACATATCTAAACCAGCATCAAAATGATTTATTCCTGCTTCAACAGCTCCGGCAACAGAATATATAGAAGCATTTCCTGAATTTCCCCAGTAATGTAATAAATCAATATTTGCTTGATTTTCAGTAGCTTCTGATGCTTTATATACAACAGCATTAGCTAAATCAATAAAACTTGCAGGAGTATCATTTTGGTCTCCAAGAGTTACTGTATGTTCAGTAATTTGGTCATCAATAGTAATAGTTACTCCTGCTTTTCTAGATTGACCTTCTTTATCTTCAACTAACACTTCAAAATCAAAAGTTTCAGTTACATCATTCCCTGGTATTACAACAGTATCCGCATGAGCAGTTTTACTGTCAAAGTCTTTTGTTATAGGAGTTCCATATCCGGCATCACCTTTAAGAAAAGAAATTTTTTCTAATTCACCTTCTGCTTTTACAGAGTAAATAATTTTAACTTCTGTTCCTGCCATAACAGTTACGTCTCCACTACTAATAGTAACTTCAGGTTCAGCAACTGCTGCCGGTTCAGGTTTGCAGCTTGTAACAAAAGCAGTTGTTATTGCAAAAAAAGCAACAAATAATAAATTTAATTTTTTCATAATTTAAATAATTTAGTTAAATAAAATAATTAATAGTTTTTTATATTTATAAAAATTCAATCAAAAAACGTCTAAAACGCTTATTGATTGTGCAAAATTAAAAAAAAATGTTAAAATTTATTAAAAAATCGTAGCTTTATTCTTAAATATTTAATTAAAAACAATTAAATATAGTCTTAATAAACTAATAATAAGAATATTACAAGAGAATAAAGTTTGTATGTTTTTTTGAGAGAATGTTAAAAAAACTTAATTTTTAAAAAAAAATGCAAGTTTTATAATATTATCTACTATTTATATTATAGCCAATGCAACATTTATTAAAAAAAAAACGTATATTGTAAGAAAGTAATAAAACATAGTTTTGTTAGATTACTTAAATTAGGAACACATTTTCATACTTAAAAAAATGTAAGTACTTTCTTAAATTATTACATAATTGTATAGTTATTAGTATTAAGGAAAATATTTAATACTAAATAAAAAATACAAAAAATCACAATATATCCTAATAAAATGAGACAATTAAAAATATCCAAATCCATAACCAACCGAGATAGTGCTTCATTAGACAAATACTTACAAGATATTGGCAAGGTAGATTTAATCTCTGTTGAAAAAGAAGTAGAACTTGCCCAAAGAATTAGAAAGGGAGACCAAGATGCTCTAAGGCAACTTACTGAAGCAAATCTTAGGTTTGTAGTTTCTGTTGCAAAGCAATACCAACACCAAGGTTTAAGTTTACCTGATTTAATTAATGAAGGAAACTTAGGTTTAATGAAAGCTGCCAAGAAATTTGACGAAACAAGAGGTTTTAAATTTATTTCTTATGCTGTATGGTGGATAAGACAATCTATTTTACAGGCTCTTGCAGAACAGTCTAGAATTGTAAGACTTCCTCTAAATCAAGTTGGTTCTGTGAATAAAATATATCGTTTTTTTTCTGAGTTTCAGCAAAAGTATAACAGAGAACCTACAACACAAGAAATTTCTGAGGAATTAGACATTACTACTAAAAAGATATTTCAGGTTCTTAAAGCTGCAGGAAAACATATGTCTATGGATGCACCTCTTACAACAGATTCTGACAGTAATAGCCTAATTGATATAATGGAAAACGAAGGGACTGATCCTTCTGACAATTATTTAATTAGAGAATCTTTGCTACAAGAAATTGAACGTGCTTTATCAACTTTACCTGAGAGAGAGGCTTTAATTATTAAACATTTTTTTGGTGTGAATGATAAGGAGTTGTCATTACGAGAGATTGGGGATAAACTTGGTCTTACCAGAGAACGAGTAAGACAATTAAAAGAACGTGCTTTAAGAAAGCTTAGAAAAAACTCACGAAATAAACATTTAAAAACTTTTTTGGGTTAGTGTTGATGGTATAATAAAAAAACCCACGACAAAAGTCGTGGGTCTATTTATGTTTTAATCCTATTTTAAGGGGACTTCTAAAAATTATCTTATAAAAACTTTTTTAGAAACAAAGCCTCTGTTTGTTAAAAGTCTAATTAAATATATTCCTGTTTTTACTGAATTATTAAATTTAATTGTGCTTGAAGGTAAATTCTTTTGATTATAAACTTCTTGCCCAATTGTGTTAATGACATCAACTTTAATTACTTTAATATTAGATTCAGAAATTATTTTAAACCCGTCTTCTAATCCTACAATTTTTATATCATCATTAAAAATTTCATTAATTCCTGTAAAAACTGAATATTCTCCACCTGAAAAATCACCGAATTGATTTAGTGCAGATTCGTTAATTTGGTTTCCGGAAACAAGATTTAAAACATACCACTGAGAAGGGATGTAATAACCGGCATAAATATTTGCATCATTTCCTACAATGTCTCCTGCAACAAAATCCAGTGTTACATCATATTCCGGATTTGTTATTCCGCTTGCTGACAATTTCCAATATCTGTTCAGATAATCATTAGTACTTGAATTATTAGGATGTTTTGAGTTTTGAACATTTACTGCAAGACTTGCATTTAAATATGTTCCACTAGTCATTTCAATTGAGGCGGGAGTATAATCATTACTTCCTGTAATATCTCCTACAGGAAAAAGATATGTTCCGTTAGAAGAAATTCCTCTTATAAGATTGCCAGATGTGTTAGAAACAAACATACAAGCATTATCAAAAGAGCCGTTTAATACTGAGCCATCTTCTAATGTTAAAGTGCTTGATTGTAGGTCGATAATACCGTTTTGCATATTTAACTCATCTGTTACCGACACATTATTGTTTAAAAGCAAACCAACATTATCTACATATAATTTTTTAAATTGAATTGCTGAGCTACCATTTATTTCTTGTTCTGATGAACCTGCAAATTTTACATCTCCATTTAAAATTACATCAGAAGAATTATTCTTAAAATCTGTACCTTCAGATAAAACTAAACCTGTATTATCTGACATATTAAAAGAGGTTCCGGAAGCAATAAAAATTTCTTGCCCAAAAACAGACAAGTTCATTAGCATTATAAATGCAATTATTATTATTTTATTCATAGTTTATGGTTTTAAAAAATTTAATACAAACTTATTAAAAAAAAAATTATTATAATGTATATCTTTCTTTATTTGATAGAAAGCACTATATACTTGATTAAAATGCTATATTGTACTATGAAAATAACTTTTTAACTAAATCTTTTCGTTTCATTTTTAAAAGTTTATCTTTTATTTTTTGTCGATATTCTTTTTTGTACCAAAAGAAAAACATTCGTTGAGATAATTTTTGTTCTTTACTTCTAGCAGTATAAACTTTTTCAAGAGTATAAGGATGGTATCCTGAATAATATATTATTGCAGCAACAGTCATTGGAGTAGGAGTTAGATCTTGAACTTGTTCTAATTGAAAATCTAGTTTTTTAGTTTTTCCTGCAAGTTCTGCCATATCAGCATCTTTGCTCCCTGGGTGACTTGAAATAAAATAAGGAATAATTTGTTGCTTGAGTCTTAAATCTTTATTTATATTATCAAAATACTCTTTAAATTTATAAAACAAATTAAAACTTGGTTTACGCATGATTTTAAGAACCTTGTCTTCTGTATGCTCCGGAGCAACTTTAAGCCTACCTGATACATGGTATTTTATGAGTTCTTTTGAATATTCTTCTTTATCTTTATTTATTTTGCCATTTTTATCAAAAAGCATATCGTAGCGAATTCCACTTCCAATAAAAGCGTGTTTAATTTTAGGATGTTTACGAGTTTTTTTATAAATATTTGTTAGTGCAGAATGATTTGTATTCAAATTAAAGCAAATTTCAGGAAAAATACATGAAGGACGTTTACATTTTTCACAAATTTTCAAATCGTTGCCTTGCATTTTATACATATTTGCAGAAGGTCCTCCCAAATCGCTAATTGTTCCTTTAAAATCGGGCATATTTGCAATAGAATCAACTTCTTTTAAAATTGATTTTTCTGAACGGCTTGAAACAAATTTCCCTTGATGTGCAGAAATTGTACAAAAACTGCATCCCCCAAAACAACCTCTGTGCATATTAACAGAGAATTTAATCATTTCATATGCAGGAATATTGCCTTTTCCTTTATATTTGGGATGAGGGAGGCGTGTATAAGGCAAATCATAAAAACTATCCAACTCTTTTTCACTTATTAAAGGATGTGGAGGATTGACAGTTATTGAGAACTCTCCAACTCTTTGCTCTAATATTTTTGCATGAATCATATTAGATTGAATTTCAATTTGCTTGAAATTTTGAGCAAATTTTTTTTTATCTTTTATACAATCTTCATGGCTATTAAGATAAATAATAGCTTTTTTTGATTTTATTTTTTTTAAACTTGGTACATTTTGAGTTAAATATACAGTTTGCGGAATGTTCTTCATGCTTGAAATTGGCACACCTTTATCTGCAAGCCTAGCAATTTCTGCAATTGATTTTTCTCCGTTTCCATAGACTAATAAATCTGCACCACTTTCAATAATTACTGATGGTTTTAGGGTGTCAGACCAATAATCGTAATGCGTTAAACGTCTTAAAGATGCTTCAATGCCACCGATAATTATGGGAGTTTCAGGAAATATTTTTTTTAATATTTGAGTGTAAACTGTTACTGCATAATCTGGTCTAAACCCAGCTTTTCCACCAGCTGTGTAGGCATCATTGGAACGAAGTCGTTTATTTGCTGTATAATGGTTTATCATACTGTCCATATTTCCGGCAGTTACACCAAAGAATAGTCGAGGTTTTCCTAGTTTTTTAAAATCTCGTAAATCGTCACGCCAGTTTGGTTGTGGAACAATTGCAACTCTAAGACCATGTTTTTCAATTATTCTTCCGATAACTGCAGCTCCAAATGCCGGGTGGTCGATATAAGCATCTCCGGAAAAAAGGATAACATCAAGTTGTTCCCACGCTAAAGTTTTAAGTTCTTTTTTTGTTGTGGGAAGGAAGTCGGTTATTTTATATGTTTTAGTCAAAATAATATTTTATTTTGGACAAATATACTATAAGAATTTAATAATCATATATTACCGTTGTATTGATTTTTTTCATCAAACTCATTGAATAGTTTTAAGTATATAATAAATTTTGAATTATAAATACAGAAGTAAAAACCAATAAGTGTTTTTGGTGTATTTAGAAAATTAATAAATTACAAATTAACAAGTAATTTGTTTTCAATTTTTATTTTTCCGCCATGTAAGTCCAAGAAAAGTAAGAATTCCACCTGTTATAAAAAAATGAAAGTTATTAATTAATGTTTCTTTAAAATTTTGTTTTCCTGACAAAAGTACTATTATTCCTGAGCTAATTAAAGTTATTCCGATTACAAGCATAAATATTCTCGCTATTTTTTCTTGTTTTTTAGTCATTAGATTGTTTTTAGATATTTGTATTTAATCCATGCTTTTTTTCCATCGGTTAATTTTATTTCGCACCAATCTCCTGATTTGTTTTCTATTTTTACTTTAAATCCTTCAAATACTGAGAATATTGTATTTGCTTTTTCGTCTGGTGAGCTTTTTGCTTGAACTTCATCTTCAATAACAATTGCTAAATTGTGAGAATTTATGTAATTTGTTTGGTATTGCATAAAAAACATTCCGGTTAATGAAAAGAAAAGTACAATAGCTGAAATTAAAAAATATATCTTTTTTAATTTAGACGTTCGGGATTTTATATAGATAAAAAACATAATAAGAAAGACAATGAATAAGAAAATGCTAATGTAAGCCCAAAATACCGGCGATACTAAAAATACTAGATTTTGAAAAAAACTAACTATTGCATTCTCGGGAAGTATTGCAGGGCGATTTTTTACTCTTAAATTTGCTAATTCAAGATTGTATTTAATATCTTCATTATTAGGGTTCGACAATAATGCTTTTTCATAAAAGCATATGCTTTCGCCAATTTTATTGAGTCTGTAAAATGTGTTTCCTGCATTATAAAATAAATCTTTTGATACATATCCTGCATCTATTATTTCTTGATATTTTTCTGCTGCTTCTTCAAATTTATTTTGTGAATATAGTTGGTTTGCTTCCTTAAATTTTTGTTCATAAAAGTCATTTCCTATTTGGGAAAAAATAGGAAAATTTAAAACTATTATTGTTATTAGAAATGCTAGTTTTTTCATTTTAATAATAAATTTTCATTTAAAACATTCTTTCTTTTTTTAGAACTAATCCTCCTGTTTGTTCAGACCAAATTATAATTTTCTGACCTTTATATATATTATTTACAAAATGAGGTGCGGCGGCATAAAAACTTTTTATTCCTGCTTTTCTTGCCTTTTCATTATCTTGGATATATTCTGAAAATTCTTTTAATCTTTTATAATAATTATCTTTTTCAATACCATAAATTTCATCATCGTCTCTATGAAATATATAGGGAATTCCGTCTTTATCTGTTGATTGCAACAAAATACCATCATCTTTTGCTACTTGTTCACTAAAAATTTTATATGGTAGAACAAGGTTTACTTTTTTGCCGGATGCAATTTCCGAATAGTCGAAATTCATTACATAGTTTAGAAAATAAATATCTCTTCCCTTTATTTCAACATCTTGTGTTTCAGGTAAATAACCATCAAGTTCATAATCATAAAAATATATCTTCAGAGATGTTTTATTTTCGATATAGTTAACATCCATTATTTCCATTTTTGCAACTATATAACTTTTATCAAGATTTCGAACAACCGTTTTTAGTTCTTTAATTTTGTTTTGGTTTTCAATAAAATCATTTATTCCTGATAAGCCTGTTGATATTCCAACAATAGCCCATAGAAGAATAAAAATTCCAAGCAAAACAGGTAGTTTGGAAATAATTCCCATAAAAGCCTTTAGTAATTCACTGAAAATAATATATATTTTTTCAATAAATGGGACACGTAAATTTCTACTTATTGCTTGATGTGCAAGTTTACGGATACGCACTGCATTTATTAGGGTAAACAGTAAATAAAAAATTAAAAAAAGAAGCATTAAAACGTATCCTGTTGTTGTTGTAAACAGAAACAATATAAAGTCTGAAACCGGTTTTAAAAACCAATTAATTTGTTCTAATAATTCTTGTGAGTTATTCATAATTTTGTTATTTTATGAAATTAATATATTAAATTAAGTTTTTTCTATTATGCTTATATTATAATTATTTTTCAGTTTTTAATAATTTTATTTATTCTTAATAATAGTATTAATACTGTTTATTCAATATTTTCTTTTATTTCAATTCCTCCTTTTGAATGAATGATTATTTGATAAATATGCCCTTCTGAAAATTCATTTAATTTATAAATGTCTTGAACCATACTTCCGTATATATCTTCAATTTCTTCTGTTTTTCCTGATTTTATTTTTGCAAACAGCTCTGTCATTCTGTTAATAAAAGAAGTGTCTGCATTGGCATTATTAAAAACTTGCGGAAATCCGTGCTCGTTGTAATAGTTAAAAAGAAGTTTACCATTTTTTGCAGGTATTTTATTTGTGAAGATTTTGTAGGGAAAAGCTATTTTAATTTGTCTGTTATTTTTAACATCTTTTACGGGAACAACATAAAAGTCGAAAGAAAGTTCTTGACCTTTCAAAGTAATAGTATCTGAAATAAATGCTTCTTTATTTTCATCTTGTTCATAAAATTTTAATAAGAATGTAATTTTATCTTCATTTTTTTCAATAATTTTAAATCTCAAAGGGACTGTTTCTTCTTTTAAAAGGTAAATTTTTTCTTCGAGTTTTGCAATTTGTTGCTCCTGATAATCACACCCTATGTATCCAACAACACATAAAATACCTAAACTTATAAATATAATTATTAGTTTCTTCATTATTCATTAATTAATTTCAATCTTTAAACCGTCATATGCAGGGAAAACATTTTTGGGTAATTCTTTTAGTAAGTCTTTATAAAAACCAAGTTTATGACTTATATGTGTTAAATATGCTTTTTTAGGTTTTAGTTCTTTTATTATTTCTAATGCTTCTTCCAGATTAAAATGTGAAATGTGTTTTTTTCGTCTTAAAGCACTTATTACCAACACATTTAGTTCTTTAAGTTTTTTCTTTTCTTCATTGCAAATATAGTTCATATCTGTTAAATATGCAAAATCTTTAATTCTGAAACCAAAAACAGGTAATTTGTGATGAGTGCCTCTAATTGGGATTATTTTTTCATCTTCAATTTTAAAAGTTTTATTTTCAATATTTTGGAAGTTCATTTTTGGAATTCCTGGATAATTTTTTCTTTCAACAACATATGCAAAGTCTCTTGTTTGCAAAGAATTGCATACACGTTCTTCTGCATATATTTCCATAGGTTTTTTTTGAATATAATTGAAAGCTCTAACATCATCCAAACCTCCAATATGGTCTTTATGCTCGTGTGTAAGAAGTATTGCATCAAGTTTTTTGATTTTTTCTCGCAACATTTGTTGTCTAAAATCAGGTCCGGCATCAATCAGTATATTTTTATTATTAACTGAGACTAATGCTGAACTTCTAAGTCGCTTATCTTTTGTATCTTTTGAACTGCAAACTTCACAATTACAGCCAATTAGTGGCACTCCTTGTGATGTTCCTGTTCCTAGAAATGTAATTTTCAAAATATTAGTTTTAATCTTCGTATTTTAGTGTAATTTTTGTTCCGAAAGATTTATCGGTTAGTTTAGTTGCTTCGGTAATTACACTTTTTTTGCCTCCGTTTTCAACAAAATTTAAACATGCTCTTATTTTAGGAGCCATATTTCCTTCTCCAAATTTTCCTTCTTTCATATATTTTTCAGCATCAATTTTATTTAAGAAATCTAATTTTTGTTCGTTATGTTGCCTGTAATTTATATAGACATAAGGGACATCTGTTAAAATGTAATATTCGTCTGCATTAATTTTTGATGCTAAAACTGCCGTTGCTTTGTCTTTATCAATAACTGCTTCTAATGGTCTTATGCTATTGTTTTCTTCATCAATATAGACAGGTATTCCGCCACCACCCGATGCAATAACAATTGCTCCGCTTTTTGTAATACTTTCAATAGTTTTTATATTAAAAATATCAAAAGGTTCGGGAGATGCAACTACCCTCCTCCATGCATCATCAGCTTTTGGACTTTTTTTAAACTTCCATCCTTTTTCTTTTTCTAGTTTATCTGCTTCTATTTTTGGGTAAATTTTCCCAACACGTTTAGTTGGATTTGAAAACGCAGGGTCATTTTTTTTAACGAGTGTTTGAGTAACTAATGTAACAACATCTTTTTTTATTCCTTCTTCTCTTAAAATATTCCTTAGGCTTCTTTCTATCATATATCCAATTCCTCCTTGCGAATCTGCTACGCATATGTCCAAAGGCATTTGTGGTATATCATACATTTCGGCACCGGCATCATTTCTCATAAGAATATTCCCTACTTGTGGTCCGTTTCCATGGCTTAAAATTATATCGTGTCCTTCTTTAATGAAAGGTATAATATTTTTAAGAGTATCTGCTGTATTTTGTTCTTGTTCTTCAATTGTACCAATTTGGTCTCCTCTAAGAAGTGCATTTCCTCCGAGTGCTATAACTATTTTTTTCTTTTGCATATTTTTAAAATTTGATAATTGTATTCTATATTTTTCACTAATGAGATATTTGAAATATGAAATTTTCTATTAAGCCAGGATTTAAAATTACAGGAAAAATTAATCCGAAAACTGAACCTGCAAAGTGGGCTTCGTGTGCTATATTGTCTTTGTTTCTTTTACTCATATATATTGTGTATGCCAAATAAAGCAAACCAAAGATATATGCTGGTAATCTAATTGGAATAAAAATTATGCCGAGAGGTAAAGTTGGAGCTAATAATATTGTAGTGAAAACAACTGCTGAAACTGCTCCCGATGCTCCTACGGAATTATAATAATGATTATTTTTATGTTTAATTATTGAGGGAATTGTTGCAATAGGAATTGCTAATACATACATTAGCATATATAAAATACTGCCAAATTTATATGTATGCGGAAAAAAATCAGGAGATGAAAAAGCTGGTTCTATCATTTCTCCAAACATCCAAAGAACATACATATTAAAAATAAGGTGCATCCAGCCACTATGGATGAAGGCATGAGATAATACTCTTGAATATTCATTTTTATGATATACTAAATATGCATTAAATTTTAGTTTATTAAAAAACTCTAAATTATTGAATGCAATAATTGAAACAATTGATGTTAATACTACTAATGTTAGGGTTAAATACATTTTTATTACTTTATTTTAATTGGTTTGCAAAAGTAATATATTTTTAATGTAAAATCTTAAAAACAAGTTCTTTTAACAAATCTCCATTTGTTGTACTTACATTATTATAACCTTTTGATTTCATATCGTATTCTCTTAATAAAGAAATTATTGAAACTGTTTTTCGGATATTATATTTTCCTCCCGCTATTACATAATCTTTAACAAAAAAAGGATGAACTCCTAGAACTGAGGCGATATTATTTTGGCTTTTATCTTTTGTATAGTGGTAAGTAAGAATTTTTGAGAAATAGTTAAACAGACTGATAATTACCATAACCATAGGATTTGCCTTTGGGTTATTTGCAAAATGATTAATTATTTTGTTTGCTTTTAAAACATCTTTTTGCCCGAGAGCGTTTTGAAGCTCAAAAACATTATAATCCTTACTAATCCCTATATTTTTTTCTATATGTTCGGGAGTAATTGTAGTATTTTCAGGCAATGAAATTATTAATTTATCCAGCTCGTTTGAAATTTTGTTTAAATCTGTTCCTAAAAAGTCTGTCAGAAGTTTGCTTGAAACAGGGCGAATTGAATATTTTTTACTTTTAAGATATGCCGTAATCCAACTTTCAACTTGATTTTCATAAAGTTTTTTTGACTCAAAAATTACTGCTGTTTTTTTTAGAGCTTTATAAACTTTTTTTCTTTTATCGAAGTTCCTATTTTTAAAATTAATTACGAGGATTGTAGAATTCAGTGGTTTTTCAGCATAAAATTGAAGTTTTTCAATTTGTTTAAGGTTTTGTGCCTCTTTTACGATTAATACTTGATGATTTGCCATCATTGGAAAGCGTTTGGCAGCGTTTATTACATCTTCAATTTTGGAGTCTTTACCGTACATAACAGTTTGGTTGAATGCTTTTTCTTCTTCATTAAGAACATTTTCTGAAATATAATCGGTAATTTTGTCAATAAAATATGACTCTTCTCCGTATAGGAAGTATATTGGTTTGTATATCTTGTTTTTTAATTCTTTTATTATTTCTTCAAACTTCATTGCATTATTTTTGGAAGCGTAAAGATAAATAAAAATCAAAATACAAAAAACAAATATAAAATAATGAAATTTAAGATTTATTTGTTTTGTTTCGTTACTTGCCCTTTATGTTTCATTTTTTTGAAGAGCATTTTTTTAAATTGTTGTTCTGCTTTATATAATAAAACTATTTTTATGGGTGGTAAAACATTTTTAAATTTCTCATTATATTCTTTGCCGAGTTTTGCTTGTTGTAAATTGTTTTGGGCAAGAAAGTCCGCTAGATCAGTAAGTTCTTTTTCAGACATATTTAAACTATTTTTATAAAAATAGTGCATTTTGTTTCTTTTTTCAATAAAAAGTTTTTCTTTTTTTGTATTTAATTCTTTTAAAAGAGGAATAAACTCTTTTTTTTCTTTTTCTGTAAGCTGAAGTTGAGATACTATATATTCAATTTGCTTTTTTAGAAATTCATTTCGTTTTTGAAAATGCTTTTCTCCTTGTGCTAAAATAGTATTTCCAAAGAACATAATTAATATAAAAATTTTTATTGTAGTTTTCATCTCTTTTTTTATTAAAGTTAACATTAGAGTTAAATTTGTTTTATAAACTTGCTAAGATTTCATCTATATCATAATCATCACTGTAATCTGTTAAAAAATTAGATATTTCATCTTCGTTTGCATTAATCTCAAATTTTGTTTCTTCTTCATTAGAATCTGATAAAGATATAATATCTCCATCATAAATGTAATTTTCTGCTCCCAAGTATAATTCCATCATATCATATTCATCAAAATTTTGTTTATTGCCTATGATAGTTTCTTCTTTATTAATAACAGTTGTTTTTATATTGGTTTTTGAAAGTATAAATTGCCACATAGCAATAACAACGACTATTCCTGCTGCTATCGTTAAATATGGTTTTAATATTTCAAATATTTTTTGTGGCTTTTGTTTTTTGTTTTCATTTTTTGGTATAAAGTTTTCAAAATAAGTATCGGGAACTGAAAAAGGATTTTTTTTGCCAAATTTTTCTTTTAATTTTTCTTCATAAATACGAGCTTTTATTTCATCAGAAAATTCATTAAAATAATTATTCGGAGTCTTAAATCCTTGATTTTTTATATTTATTTTTTTGTTCATTTTTTTTATTACTTTAAATTGTAATATTTTTGAATAAACTAGATTCCAGTTTTTTCAGTTACTATCAGGGTTTGTTTTTACAAATTCTTCGATTTTTTTAACTGCGTGATGGTATGATGCTTTAAGACTCCCAATTGAAGTGTCTAATATTTCAGCCATATCTTTATATTTTTTTTCATCAAAATATTTCATATTAAACACAAGTCTTTGTTTTTCCGGCAAGTTTAAGATTGCTTTTTGCAGAATTAATTGTGCCTCATCTCCATTGAAATATTCGTCGCTTTGTAAATTATTACTTAAAAATTTCTCATAGGAATTAATGGATTCTTCTATTTTTTTCTTTTTTTTGTTTATAAAAGTTATTGATTCGTTTGTTGCAATTCTGTATATCCAAGTGTATATTTTAGATTTTCCTTTAAATTTTTCTAAATATTTCCAAACTTTAATAAATGTATTTTGTAAAACATCATCTGTATCATCATGGAGCAATACAATCTTTCTAATATGCCAATATAGTTGTTCTTTGTATTCTTCAACAATGTTATTAAAAGCATTATCAAAATCTTTTTCTTTAATTAATTGATTTATTTGGCTTTCTTTATTTGTTGAATTCATTCTAAAATTAGTTCTACTATTTATGTAGTTAGTAAGCTCATTAGTATAAGGTGAATAAAACTTAAATAATTAAGTATATTTTTTTAGTAAATACATTTATTTGACAATAGATAAGAACAAAGGTTTAATTTTTATACGTAAAAAAACTGCAATTTATTTGTAAACTGCAGTTCATTCAATATTTTTTTATAAAAATTTATCTTAAAAGTCTTCTCAGCCACATTTCAGCAGCATAAACTTTTCTTGTTGTCCAACTATTTAGAGGTATATTTAAGCCTGTTTTTATAAAGAATGTTCCTTTTGGATATCCGGCAAATGGTTTAACTCCAATAGTTGCATCTTCATAATTTTTACTTAAAAAATTTCCTACTACATAGTTCGCTTCAAAATTTAAAAACATATAATTAAAACCGACTATTCCAGCAAAATTCCCGGTTTTCATCATATCTTTATATTTTTCAGGCTGACTTCTTTTAATTGTTTCATTATAACTAACATTTTCAGATTTTAATAAAAACAAATTATAGCTGTATGATACACCGGCATATATATATTTTTGAGTTTTATAGAATTTCTTTCCATATTTTAAATAAACAGGCAAAGTTATTTGAGAAATATTATACACTTCTCTTAATTTATATATTTCTGGTGCAGGTGTCGTTCCAGAAGGAAATGTTGTTTCATAATTTGCTGCAATTCCGTATGTTCTGTAGTCTATTCCAATACTGATACCGGAATTACCTTTCTTTAAATCATGGTTATATATTAAAGTTCCGTAATAACCGGGAACATAATTTAAATTAATTCCTTTTGCTGGAACTAATTGTAAATGGTCTCCTTCCGGAGAAATTAACATTTTATTTGGTAATTCAGCAGGTTGTTTGCTAAACAAAGTGTGCGTTGCACCAGCTTTTAAAGAAAAATAATCATATTCACTATTCCATTGAGAGAAACTTAATCCTGAATAGAAAACAATTAATATTAATACTATTGACTTTTTCATATCTATTTTTTTATGCTTTTTTACTTAATTTTACTTTTTTAAGGTCTATAATGCCAAAAATCATTAAATTTTCCACTGTTCAACGGACCAACCCATGATCCATTCCAACCTGTTCCAACATATCCTCGATAATCATCATCACTAATTTTTATTCCTGCTCCAACAGCTTCATATCTAGCGTTCCCTACTGCAACATATTCTCCTGTTCCATCGTCTTTTATCATTCCAAAATCAGCTCTTCTATCCCACGAGTTTGTAAATGGATTATATCTCCAGAAATCTCTAAGAACATCTCCGTTTGCATTTCGTCCTAATCCAATATAACCATTCTCTCCAAGAGCAAACCCAATGGCATCAACTCTTGCAAGTGTATCATGCAAGCCTGCACGAGGAGTAAATCTTAAAGATTTATCATAAGTTTGATTACATCTGTATAAATCACTTTTGAAATTTCCGGCATTATCTCTTCCTCCAAAAAGATATACTTCTTCTCCAATTTTAAAAGAAACAGCTTCTGTTCTTGGTCCTCCTTGAAAATCAAAACTACTTTCGTTCCTCCATGTACCTTCTACGGCACTTCCAGATCTTTCATTGGGGTCAAAAACATAATAATTACTTCCTACACTTCCTGTATATGTACCTCCAAGAACATAACCAATACTTCCAATGGAAAAACCTATTGCATTTTGAGATAATTGTCCGGGGAAATTATATTCATTAGCAGCATTTGTAATATTTGTCCAACTTGACTCAAATCTACTTAAGTCTATTCTATAGAATTGAGAGTTTAATGAATTATCATCTTTTTTTCCAAGGCCAAGATATAAATAATCAAAAGTAACTCCATTTATTTTTACATTTTCAATAACAAAACTTACAGCATTTGTAAAATTGTTCCCAAACCCAATATTAAAACTATTATAAATATTATCTTCCCAAATATTATTTTGTGGATCATATCTATAAAGAGTTATGTGAGTCCCCAAAGAGGCACTTGTATGCCCCTGAACCACAAACATATATCCATCATAAGTAAATGAAGTAGCACCTTTATATTCAAATGAAGGAAAATCAGCAGGAGAATTTTCCATTGTTCCTCCAACCCACAAATCTAATGGTGTGTCTGTAGTAAATTTCAATTCTCTTTGGTTGTATGCAATATCTTCATATACGGGTTCGCCATTTTCAAATCTACCGGTTACAACAAATGAACGAACATAATATTCTGTTTCATACAATAGTCCGAAACCATTACTGAAATCCATTCCTGCTTTTAAATCATCTGATGTTAAGAAAGCATTAGGTTTTGAACTAGAGCCTTTAAAAGTGTATTTTGCTCTTTTATTTAATCTATTAATTAAATCAATTTTACCAACAGAATCATATCCACAAACAACAGGATTTGGACTTTTTGAATATACGTGTCCATATATTAAAATACTGTCAGACAATATTTTATCTGCATTCTTTTTAATATAGGTAATACCTGTTTGTATTATTGCATAATTATCTGTAGCAATAATTAAACTATCAGGGTTTGCACTTATATATTTTACTTTCCCATCAGGAGTAATAAAAGTGCCTCCATCAAATTCTCTAACAATTGAATAAGGGTCATCATTAAACTTACAAGAAGAAACAGCTAATAGCAGAACTAAAAAATAAGCAATTTTTTTCATATTTAATACTTTTTAATTATTTTTTATCTTTTAAAAACATAAAATTATACAAATAAAACTAAATAAATTCAATATTTATTATTTATTTGACAATCTATTTGTTTTCTTTTGCAAATATTATACCTAAAACGACATAAGTATATGTCTGTTTTTCATATTTATTAAATAAAAAAATGACAATTTGTCTTATGTATATATTTGGCAAAAATTTTGATATTTTCTCGAACAGTTTAAATATTAAAAAAATCTTCTTAAATATTTAATAAAAAAAGAAAATGGCAAAGAAAAATAAAAAAGATAGCGTTAAAAAAGACAAAAATCAAACGGTAAATTCTGAGAAAAAAATTTCAGTAAAAAAAAATAATAAGAATAAAAAAATTGAAATAGATTTTGAAGAAAAATATAATGAACTTAATGATAAGTATCTTAGGCTTACAGCAGAATACGATAATTACAGAAAACGTACGCTAAAAGAACGTATGGAGTTAATGAAAAATGCGGGAGAAGATATTTTAATTAACTTGCTTCCTGTTATTGATAATATTGATAGAGCAAAACAATCAATTGAAGATGCAAAAGATTTAGACTCTATAAAAGAAGGTATAAACCTGATACATAAGAATATAGTTGATTTTTTATCAAATAGAGGGATTTCTGAAATAAAAGCAGAAGGAGAAGTTTTTGATACTGATTTACATGAGGCTATTACGAAAATACCAGCTCCCAATAACAAACTAAAAGGAAAAGTTGTTGATGTAATAGAGAAAGGTTATAAAATGAAAGATAAAATAATTAGATACGCAAAAGTTGTTGTAGGAGAATAAATGTTTGAAGTTTTAATTATTAAATTTCAAATCAAAAATTATAAATTTCAAACAAAATGACAAAAAGAGACTATTACGAAATACTTGGTGTTTCAAAAAATGCTGACAAAACTGAAATAAAAAAAGCATATAGAAAAATTGCATTAAAATATCATCCGGATAAAAATCCGGGAGATAAATCGGCAGAAGAAAAATTTAAAGAAGCAGCAGAAGCATACGAGATTTTAAGTAATGAAGAAAAAAAAGCCAAATATGACAGATTTGGTCATTCAGCTTTTGAAGGAGGGCAAGGTTTTAGTGGTAGCGGTATGTCTATGGATGATATTTTTTCTCATTTTGGAGATATATTTGGAAACTTTGGTTTTGGAGGTGGTTTTAGTAGTGGAGGAAGAACAGGAAGAAGAGTAAACAAAGGCAGTAATTTAAGGGTAAAAGTTAAATTAGACCTTAAAGACATTTTAAACGGTACAACTAAAAAAATAAAAGTCAAAAAATATGTAGAATGTTCACATTGCACTGGAACTGGTTCTGCTGACGGCTCTTTTGACAATTGTACAACATGTAGAGGCTCAGGGCAAGTTATTCAAATTAGAAATACAATGCTCGGACAAATGCAAACCTCTAGCACTTGTCCTACTTGCAGAGGCGAAGGTAAAATTATAAAAAACAAATGTACACATTGTTATGGCGAGGGCATTGTAAAAGGAGAGGAAGTTGTTCAAATAACTGTTCCTGCAGGAGTTGCAGAAGGAATGCAAATGAAAGTTGGAGGAAAAGGTAGTGCTCCCAGAAGAGGTGGAATAAATGGAGATTTGCATGTTGTTTTTGAGGAAATTGAACATCCGGAACTCATTAGAGACGAGGAAGATTTACTTTATAATTTATTTATAAGTTTCCCGGAAGCTGCTCTTGGAACTTCTGTTGAAATACCAACTATTGAAAGCAAAGTAAAAATAAAAATAGCTCCCGGAACGCAAGGAGGTAAAGTACTTAGATTAAGAGGGAAAGGCTTACCTACATATGGAAGTTATGGAAAAGGAGATATTTTAGTTAAGGTAAATGTGTGGGTTCCTACAAAATTAGAAAAAGATGAAAAAAGAATTTTGGAAAAACTAAAAAACTCTGATAATTTTGAGCCTAAACCCGATAAAAATGAAAAAAGTTTCTTTGATAGAATGAAAGATATATTTTAAATATTTATAAATTTGTTTTATGAAAATAAAAAATATACTTTTTTTAATATATATGTTATTTATTCATGTTTTATACATTGAATCACAAACAATTACATTAACTTTTAATGGAACACCCGAAATTCCAGAACAAGTTATTATTGAAAACTTATCTAACAACACAAGTACTACTCTAATTGGAACAAATGTTTTAAACCTAACTTCTGTTTCTATTTTTGAAGTTGATAAAAATAATTATAAAACTTTCCCGAATCCTTTTATAGATAATACAAATATTAGTTTTTATATTAATGAGAGCAAGACAATTAATATACTTATTTACAATCAATTAGGACAATTAATTATTAAAAAAACAAAATTTCTACACCGTGGGGAAAACATTATAAATTTTATACCCGAAAAAAGTGGTATCTATTTAATAAAAATATTTGCAGAAAACTTTAACCATAGTTCATTAGTAATTTGCGAAAAATCGACTCACAAAAATCCTGAGCTATCTTTTTCAGTAGTGAATCAAATGAAAAATACTAAAACAAAATCTTCAAACGATATTACTTTTACATTCGGAGACATTTTAAAATTTACCGGTATTTATTCAAATCACAGCTCAATTATAACTGATTCTCCAACTTCTTCTACAACTTATAATTTTGAATTTTTAAGCTGTATTGATTTTGAGAATAACAACTACCCTATTGTAAAGATAGGCTCACAATGGTGGATGGCAGAAAATCTTAAATCTACCAAATATTCCGATGGGACAAATATTTCAGGCAGTTATACTTATGACAACAATTCTGCAAATGAAGATATTTATGGCAAACTATACAAATGGGCAGCTGTTATGAATGGAGCAGAAGGAACTAACGACAACCCAAGTAATGTGCAAGGAGTTTGTCCGACAGGTTGGCATGTTCCAAGTGAAATTGAATGGGACGAAATGAGAGATGCTCTTGGTGGCTGGGAAATAATGCACGGTAAACTAAAAGAAACAGGAACTGAACACTGGTTTACACCTAATAGTGATGCAACTAACGAATCCGGAATGACTGTTCTGCCAGGCGGAATAAGATTTGAAGATGGAGATTCTCAATATTTAGGTGAACAAGCATTTTTTTGGACTTCAACTGACGATTTATACGGCAGTGATATTGAAAATGCAAGCGGATACACTTTATTTAAAGAACTACCTTCTGCTTCTTACTATATTTATACTTGGAATTTAAAAACAAGAGCACAATCTGTAAGATGTGTAATGGATTAATATATCTTCAGCCAACTTTTACAAAAACATATTTCCTATTTCCTTGAATTACTGTACACTTTGCACAATGCGACACATAAGTTACATCATAATCTTCAAGAATATTAAATCCTTTGTTTTGAAGCATAAAAGTATTTTTACATTCTAAAACCCCTGTTGTAGAATATCTACTAATGTAGAAAATATTAATTTCAGAGCCTGTTTCAAAAAAAAACCAAGCACTTTCTCCGGTTCCATCAAGAAACTTGCTATTTTTAGGTATTATATTTTTAATTTCAGACATTTATTTTTCAAAATTTTATTTCTTTTATAATTTATATTTGTAATGGAAGCATATAATTACTGATCTGCTCTTTAAAAGAAACTTTATGTTTAAAAACTCCTTGTTCATTTACAGTATAATAATAATTATTACAAGCAAAAACATTAGCCTTTGTAAGTGGAGTTAGTAAAAAAGAAAAAGATAACTTTAATTTAATCATAAATTTTGGATTAGATTTTTTTGCTATTGAAGTAATAAACCTAGAACAATTTGTTCCATTAATTAAGTATGGCCCATATGAAACAGCATCATTATTTTGAATAGTTTTTGCATATTCAAAAGCTAAACTAAAATCTACATTTTCGAGAACAGATGCATATAACTTACCTTTTCCTTTGCAGTTTTCATTATAAAATATTTCATTTAAAATTTCTTCAATATTTACTAATGTATTATTGGAAGAAAAAACAGCTAATGCTTTAATTTTAAGACCAGGGTCAGTTTCTTTGCTTCTTGCTCTGCCAAATTTTGTTGGCATATGATAACGACCAAAGTCAAAATAATGCAATTCTTTTTTTTCGTGATTTACAATAACTGCAGCTGCATGTCCTGCAATATAATATCCATCTTTTAGGAAACCTAAAAACTTTGTTGCCACATCATACCATCTTCCTATTGCTTTTGCGGGTGTTTTTGGCCATGCTAAAATTATTATTGAATCTTTTTGGGGCATTAATTGTTTATTTTATGGGCAATATCAATAAAATTTTGAAAAAAGACATCAATATCACCTTTTGTAACATCAGCATTTGAAATAACAAAACGTATTGTCAAATCTTTTTCAATATATCCATAATTAACCATTGATTTTCCACTTTTTCTTAATTCTTCCCTAATTTTCATATTGAAAGAATTTAAATCAGAAATATTTTTAGTGTTATATCTAAAACAAACCGTTAAAGTTTGCACATCTGCCATAAGTTCAAAGCTATTGTGTTCCAATATCTTTGATTTAAAATAATTTGCAATCTCAAACAAATTATTAATTCTTTTTTCAAAACCTATATCTCCAAAAAACTTCCAAGTAAGCCAAACTTTAAGTGCATCATTTTTTCTACCGCATTGTATTGAACTTTCACCCAAGTCGCAATTTTTTTCTTCATTTTCATGAAAAATATAGTCTGCTGTTAGTTTTGTAAGATTTGATTTAAGAACTTTATTGTCATTAAATAAAATAACGGATGCAACCAAAGGAATATTCATCAATTTATGAGGATTCCAAGCAAAAGAATCTGCTTGTTTAAGTCCTTTAAATAAATACCTTTTTTTATTACTTAAAATTATTGAACCTCCAAAAGACCCGTCAATATGAAAATGACAATTATATTTTTTAGAAATTTTACTTATTTCTTCAAATCTATCAAATGCTCCCAGCATTGTTGTTCCGGCAGTTCCGGCAATAAAAAAAGGCAATTCATTTTTTTTAAAAGAATTTAATATTGCGTTCTCTAATTCATTAATAATCATTTTGCCTTCTTTGTCAGATTTAACCTTAATTAAGTTATCTGCCCCTATTCCAAGTATATTTGCAGCAGTAGAAAAAGAGTAGTGTGCCTGATCTGACACAAATGCAGTTAGTACCTTTGTACTATAAAGCCCATTATTCTTGGAATTCGGAAAAACTTTATTTCTTGCAGAAAACATAGCTATAAGATTTGCATTGCTTCCTCCTGTAACAAATATTCCTGAACCTTTTTCAAAACCTGCAATTTTACACATTTTAGAGATAAGTTCTTTCTCAATTAAAGTTGCAACCGGTGCCACTTCAAAAGTGTACATAGAAGTATTTGTTATGGAAGTTAAAATTTCTGCAATAAATCCCGGTAAAGTAAAACCTGAATAAAGTTGATTAAAAAACTGTTTATTTCCTGTTTTTACACTATATTTAAGATAGTTTTCAACTTCATTTATTAATTGTTCTTCTGAAATAGGTTTATTCTTAATTTTTAAATTTAATTCTTTTTTTAAATTAATAGGATTTTTATATTCAATAACTTTATTTGAATTTTGGATATTATTCTCAATATAATCTAAAATAATATCGAATAATTTTGTTAGAGTTTTAGAGTAATTTGTATTCATTTGTTAATTTTTATACTCAATTTATTGAATAGATTTTAATGTTTTAACAATTTCTCTAACAGGCATCCTACGAGTATAATCTTTGTTAAAATATCCGTTAATAATTTTTTTGTCTGTCCCAATAATATATGTTGCTGGTACAGGTAATGCGTTATCAGAATTTTTACTTGATTTTTTTAAATTTATACCTCTAAGTTTATAAAAGAAATGAGCAAATCCGGAAACATGCCAAGTTACTTTATAATTATCCATTATTTTATGCCCTTCATCATAAACAATACTAAAATTTGCATTTGTTTTTTTAATAGTTTCATCAATGTAATAACTACTTTCTGGTGTTATTGCAATTATTTTTGCTCCTAAATCAGTAATCATAGACAAGGAATCAGAAAGATCATTCATGTATAAATTGCAATGCTTACACCATTCACCTCTATAAAAAATAAGTACAACCGGCTGTTTATTAAGGATTTGATATAAATCAATTTTTTTATTATAATTATCTTTAACAGAAAAATTATGAACTTTTGTTCCATTTTCAAGTTTTTGTTGTGCATTTATTGATAACGAAAAAATAATAATTAAAAAAAATGCTGTAAATTTAATAATTTTCATTGAATATCTCATGTGTCTGATGTTTGTTAATTAATTGGCAATAAACAAGTTACTAATGTTTCTATTGTTATTAATATTTGTGTTTCTCTGCATATAGGAACACTTGCTATGTTCTGCAAATAAAATGTAGCTTTGTTATGTCATTTCAATGAATGTCAAAATCTATGTCTTTAGTGCTTAGCTTTGCAGAGACTCTGGGTTCATGTGTCAAAAAAAAGTTAAAAATTATTTTGATTCAATTAAAAGGACATGAAAGAATTTGGCATCTTTTTTAGTTAGTATTTAGTTCATTCGAGAGAAAATACTTGAATATCAAATTATTAAAAATGCTTACTATATTTCATTAATTTAAAACTATGCAGTTTTATTATTTGCCATAAAAAGGAATCATTGCCTGGCTTCTGAGGAACTCTAAAAACTCAGAAGCCATATGGCAATGATTATTTTGTTACTAATTTGTTAATTAATATAAATTCTAAAAAATATTTATTAAAAATTAATAATGTCTTTGCAAATATAAAATGTTTTAAAACAATGTTGTGTAACTAATATCACATTTGATTGCAAAAAAAGTAAATATTTTTGATTCTACAAAATTATATTTATATAAATTGCACTTTTTTTAATACAAAACATTATTTTCAAACAAATATTCTCTAATGAAATAATAACAAATAAGAGCAAACATTTTGACACCCAAGTGCATACTTATAATCTAGCAGATTTATTTCTTGCACAACATAGCAAGTGTTCCTATGTGCTGAACAACAGAGCTGTTTTAAATACAAAAAGCAACTCGTTTAATATCAACTAATTAGACAATCTAAAACACATGAAAAACGGCTTCTTCGTAATTTTATTATCTCTAATATCAACTATTTTTTTTGCTCAAGAAAATGACTCTTTAAAGAAGAATAAAACTGGTTTTGGATTAGGTTTTGTTCCAATTTTTGCTTTTGATTCTGATGTTGGTTTAAAAACCGGCATTGTTGCTAATATTTTTCATTATGGTGATGGTGAAAATTATCCAAAATATGAACATTCCTTACTTTTAAAATGGTACAGATCGACAAAAGGAAGTAGATTAGCACAAGTTATTTATGATTCTGATAAAATTATTGAAAATGTCAGACTTACTTCTGAGTTTAGTTATATTACTGACCAAACACTTGGGTTTTATGGATTTAATGGAAGTAAATCATTTTACAATCATAATTATGAAATTCAATCAGAAAAAAATATTAATTATATTTCAAAAATTTATTATAAGCATCAAAGAAAAATGCTTCGATTTAAAACTGATTTTCAATCTCCATTCAAAAAAACTAAGTTTAAATGGTTAATTGGATTTTCGCATTATAATATTATGATTCAAAGTGTTGACAGGGATAAAATAAACAATCATAAATCAACTAAAGTTTTATTGCCTGACACAGCAACGTTATATGATAAATATGTTAAATGGGGAATTATAAAAAACTCTGAAAAGAACGGAGGAAAAATAAATTATCTAAAATCCGGAATAATTTACGACAGCAGAGATAATGAAAGTAATTGTAATTCAGGTATTTGGACAGAAGTCTTACTTTTATATGCACCTTCATTTTTAGCAAACAAATCTAATTTCGGGAAACTATTATTAACTCATCGCCAATATTTCTCTTTAAGACTAAACAAACTTACTTTTGCATATAGATTAAGTTATCAAACAAAACTATGGGGAGAAATTCCTTATTATATGTTGCCTTTTTTCATTGATTCAAAAAAAACAGAAGATGGTTTAGGTGGTGCTAAAAACTTAAGAGGCATTTTAAGAAACAGAATAGTTAGTAACGGATTTGCAAATGGAACTACGGAATTAAGGTGGAAATTTTGGTCGTTAAAATTTATAAAACAAGATTTTTATCTTTCATTAAATTGTTTTACTGATGTGGCTACTGTAACAGAAGAGTATAGGTTTAATACTGATTTAGTGAAATCTGACTTTGGATTCTCAGAAGAGTCTAATTTAAAAAGCATAAATTACTCTAACAATAAATTCCATTTTTCATATGGTGTTGGAGTTTACATAGTAATGAACAAAAACTTTGTAATTTCAACTGATTATGGAAGAGCTGTTTCTTATCAAGATGGAAAATCAGGATTATATGTAGGTCTTAATTTTATATTTTAAATAAAAATAGCTAAATAATTTCTACAATTCCTTTTTCTTGAGTAATTTGATTATTATTCTCAAGTTTTTTCAAGATTCTACTTACAACCTCTCTTGCTGTGCCCATTTCTAATGCTATAATTTTATGAGTAATCTTTATTTTCTTTAATCCAGAAACTTTTGATTTTTCAAGAAGATATTCATAAATTCTTTTATCTAATTTTTCAAAAAGAACATTGTTTAATGTTTCTATTAAGTCAGAATACCTTTCATCATAAAGCGAATAAAAAAGAGAATTAAATGAAGGATATTCTTTTATCCATTTTTTAACAATATCTACTGGAAACATCATAATTACAGCATCTGTTCCCGTTGTTGCATACACCCTACTAGGAGAATTCTTTAATACTGCAGAAAGAGACATAATACAACTTTCATTTGGTTGTATGTAATATAAAAGAAATTCTTTATCTTCATATTGGCTATAGACTTTCACAACTCCACTAATTACAATAGGGAGCATTTTTAAATATTGCCCATGCCGAATAACTTCCATCCCTTTTGGAACTTCTTTTGTTACACCATTTGACAACATATCTTTTACCAGATTTTTCTCAAAACTTGGAAACTTATTCTTTAAAAAACGAAAATCAATATCCATACTCTTTTTTATTAATTTAAAATAATAACTTTTTTTACTATATCTTTAATACTAACGAAATAAATTCCACTCGGCAACCCTTCAATATTAATTTTTTCAATATTTAGTTTACTATTTAATTGCTTATTCATTATTATTTTACCTTGTATATTTTTCAATTCTAAATTGATTTTATCCATGTTAATAAAACTATATGAAATAATAAGTGTTTTTTTAGTAGGATTTAGCAAAATTTTAAAATCTCCCTTGTTTTTACCTAAATCGTATATTCCTAATGGAGGATATGAATTATTTAACTCTGCAGGAATTCCCCATTTCATAAGAATACCACCTTCATCCCAACTAGAACCTTTTTCTTCATAAAGATATCCATAAACTTTCAAAGTCAAATCAGTTTGATAAGTATCATCAGCAGTATAATCAAAAACAAAATCATGGATTGGTTCAATTACGGAAGAATTTGCAGGTATTGGATTTCCATTATTGTATGCTGCTGTATCATAAACAAAACCATCTGCACCGCTCACATTATCCCATATATTTATAAAACTTTCTTCTGTGGTTAATTTACCATAAACATCATATAATATTTCTTCACTTTTGTTATTAAACTTCAAAACAAATTCAATAGTTTCATTTGGTTCTAAGATTTGATTTCCATTTCCCTGGCTATCTGGAATATCGTCATCATCCACAGTTAAAAAAGGATACTTCTTTAAAATCGGGATAATAAAATCTCCTAACCAAAAATCTCCGTCAATATCAGGAGATATTCCATATAATGAAAATTTAAATTGCCCGTTTCCAGGAATATAATCTGGTAGTTCTATTTCAAAACTTTGATTAGACCAAACTGTTTCAGAAATTGGAATATCATTGAAAGAAACAGAGTTTGAAATAATAGAAACATCTTCATTTTCACTTAAAATATTAGCACTCAGAGAAGTAATATTAAAATTCATTAAATTTTCAATACTAATTTTTAAATTAATCTTATTTCCTTCTGTTATAATATTTTCAGGATTATCCGAAGGAGGAGTTACACCTTCATAAAATTCAAACCGAGCTAAATTTGCAGGTTTTTCCCTTATCTCAAAATTATTTATAGCAAATACAGCTGCATCTTTTAAACTTGTAACCTTTATTAAACACTCAGTTGAAACATTGTCTGGAACAATCCATAATACACTCTCAGTACAAGATGGGACACTATCTATTATACTTGTCCAGTTTGCACCATTATCACTTGAAAATTCAATCTTTGCATCTGCAATAAAATCGCTTTCCCATTGCATCTTAATTTCTCTTCCTTTTTCAACTTTTTGTCCATTTGAAGGATATAAAATATTTAAACTAGGAATACTTTCAACTATACTTATTGTTAAATCAATATCAGTCAGAGGTTTATCATTGCTATTTGTTTCAACTTCACTTATTTCATAAACAACATCCATTCCATCTATAACTCTTCCAAAAACTGAATGCACATCATTTAACCATTCTGTTGGAGCAACAGTTATAAAATACTGAGATCCATTAGTATTAGGTCCTGAATTTGCCATTGAAAGAATTCCTGGTATATTATGTCTTAAATCCGGATGAAATTCATCATAAAAAGAATAGCCAGGTCCTCCTGTTCCTGTTCCATACGGACATCCGTCTTGAATCATAAACCCGGAAATTACTCTATGAAATATTAAATCAGTATAAAAACCTTTTTCTGCTAAATTAATAAAATTCTGAGTAGTAACAGGTGCTAAATCTCCTCTTAATTCAACTCTTACTTGTCCCAAACTTGTATTCCACTCAGCAATAAATATGTTCTGATTTGTAATCTCAAAAACAGAATTACTTTCATCAAAAACACCACCTCCCAATTCGCTTACACGTATCAAACAATTAGTAGATTCAACATTGGGTGTTGTCCAAGAATAAAAATTTTCTGTGCAATTGTTAACAATTTCAACCCAATTAGTTCCATTATCTACTGAATATTCTATTTTAAAATTTGAAATACCTGTACTTTCCCATATAATATTATGTGGAGACCATGTATCCTTTATAAATTTTTCATTTCCATTAGGAAAAATCAAATTAATTGTTTGTGAATTAGAATATTTAATAAATACAATCAGGCTTAAAAAAATTATTATATTTTTCATGTGTCTATTTTTATTGATTTATTTTTTTTCGTTAGAGAAACTCATACATTAGGATTTGTTAATATCTTTTAAAAAGATAAAGATAAAACTTTTTTACAAAACTTCACCAATTGCATTCCCTTGTTCATTTATTTTTAAAATTTTAAATCTCACTATTTTATTTATTAGCTTCTTATTAAAAGGAATTTCAATTTTAATATAATTTTCAGTAAATCCAAACATTGAGTTCTCATATTTTGCTCCTTCAAAGAGAACATTATGCTCAGTATTAACAAAACGCTTATAAAACTCAATATGCTTAATATCAGAAAGTTGATGAAGCATCTTACTCCTTTTCTTAATTACTTCTTTTGAAATATGTCCTTGCATTTTTTCAGCAGGAGTACCAGAACGAACTGAAAAAGAAAACACATGCAAAAAAGAAATATCAATATTCTTTAAAAAATTATATGTATCGCTAAAATCTTTTTCTGTTTCACCCGGAAAACCAACAATAACATCAATTCCAAGAAAAGCATCGGGTATAAGTCTGTTTATTTTCTCAATTTTATTTTTAAAAACACCAACATTATAGCGCCGTTTCATTAACTGTAAAACTTTATCGCTTCCAGATTGCAAAGGTATATGAAAATGAGGCAAAAACTTTTTTGATTGTAATGTAAATTCAATTATCTCATCTGTTATTAAATTTGGTTCAATTGAAGAAATTCTATATCGTTCAATACCTTTTACTTTATCTAATTCTTTAATTAAGTCTAAAAATGTTTCATTTGTACTTTTGCCAAAATCTCCAATATTTACACCTGTAAGAATAATTTCTTTATATCCTTTTTCAGCAATCATTTTTGCTTGTTCAACAGTTTTTAAAACTGTCTCACTCCTACTCTTTCCTCTCACACTTGGTATTGTGCAATATGTACAAGGATAGTCGCATCCATCTTGAACTTTCAAAAAAGAACGAGTTCTATCTCCTGATGAAAATGCAGCATCAAAATTTTCTATTTCTGATGTTGCACATGAATGTATAATTGCAGTTTCTTGTTTTTTAAAATCATTGAAATACTTAAAAACATTAAATTTTTCATTCATTCCTAAAACTAAATCTACACCAGGTATTTTAGCAATCTTTTCAGACTCAGCCTGTGCATAACATCCCGTTATAGTAATAAATGCATCAGGAGAATTCTTTTTTGCTTTTTTAATTGCTTCCCTACATTTCTTATCAGCTGTTCCTGTAACTGTGCAAGTATTTATAACAATAACATCAGAACTATCTCCAAAATTAACTTTCTCAAATCCTTTTTCGTAAAATTCTCTTGCAATTGTAGATGTTTCTGAAAAATTTAATTTGCAACCTAATGTATGAAACGAAACTTTTTTATTTACCACTTTATTTCTTTTTTATCAAGAAAGGCACTTATCCCTTTCTTGCAATCATCTGTTTCTCTGGATTTTGCATTTGTTTCTGCTGTTAAATCAAAAGCATCTTCAATATTAATACTTTGAATTTGTGCAATAAGTTGTTTTGTTATTCTTAGCGAATCAGATGAAGTTTTTGTTATTAATTTTTGAGCAAATTTATAAACTTCATTTTGGATATTCTCTTTTGTTTCTATAAAATTAAAAATATTCATCTCTTTTGCTTCTTCTGCTGAAATAATTCTTCCGGTAAGTAACAGTTCTTTAGATTTTGCCTCGCCTATTTTACGAGTTAAGAAAATACTTACAATTGCAGGAACAAAACCAATTGCAACTTCAGAATAACCATACTTTGCTTCTGGAACGGAAAATATAAAATCGCATACGGTAGCTAAACCAGCACCTCCGGCAATTGCATGACCTTCAACTTGTGCAATAAAAACCTTTTCAGAAAGATAAATCATTTTGTATAGCTCCATCAAATTTTTAGAATCTTCAAAATTTTCTTCATATGTATTGCTTTGAAGTTTCTGTAAATATTTTAAATCTGCTCCCGCACAAAATGCTTTGCCTTCAGCTTTTATAATAATAACTTTTACGGTATTATCTGTTTCTGAAATCTTTATTATTTCTTTAAGCTCATTAACAAGTTGAGGATTTAAAGCGTTCCTTTTTAGAGGCCTATTTAAAGTAATATATGATATTCTATTTTTTATATTATGTTTTATGTATTGCATTTTTTTATTAATTAGTTTAACTCTTATCATATTTAATTATTCTATACAAAATTTTAATATCAATTAATTTAAAAGCAAAAGCACTTAAAATTCCAAAAGTTAAAGTAACTATCAATGCAACAGGACGATTTATTATGTATTTATTTGAAATATAAGCAGATAAAACAATCCATAATACAAATGCAAATATTGAAATAATTGATTTTATTTTTGGTTTAAAATCAAAGATTCTGAAAGCAATATATATTTGAAGAATAGCTGTTAAACCTTGAGTTACTAAACTTGCAATTGCTGCTCCATATGCTTTCAAATCAGGTATTAATACAAAGTTTAAAACCAAATTTAAAACCAAACCTGCTCCTGCCATAATGTTTAGTTCTTTTAAATTTCCATTTGCAGTAAGCAATGTTCCAAAAATATATGATGAAGCAATTGGAATAAACCCAAGAATTAAAATTCCAAAAACTTTTGCAGATTCTTGAATATGCTCATCATAAAAAACATAAATAATATCTTTTTTATAAAAATATAAGTTTATTGAAATAATTAGAGCAGGGATAACTAACAGTAAAAATGAAATTTTGGCTAAATGTGCAATATTTTCTTTTTTTATTAGCATTTTTGAAAACATAGGTAGCAACAATGTGGCAAACAAAAGAGCATATTGCGAAGCAGCATCTAAAATCCTAAATCCGTGAGCATATATTCCGACTTGCGTGTCTCCGTTTTCTATTAAGCGACCAATCATAACAGAATCAAGTCTTGTATAAGAAGTCATTAATAAAACCAATAAAGCATAAGGATAACTTTTTCTTAATATAACTCTAAAAAACTGAAAATTAAAATATAGTTTTAAGCCGATTGAATTTGATTTAATAATGAAAAAAGAAACTACAACAGTTATAATATATGAAGCAGATTGTGCATATAAAAGCCAATCTATTATAAAAGATTCTTTATGTTTTAATAATAAATAACCAACAAAAATAATCATTAATAATCTGTCAAGAACAGACAATATGCTATCAACTTTAAAAAGATGTAAACCTGAAATACTTGAACGCATATATAAAATAAGGGAAAGTAGAAATTGATTTCCTGCCAAAATTAATAAAAACTTAATTTGTCTTTCATTATAACCTATAAAAAAAGCTCCTATTAAAATAAGAATTATATAAAAAACACCCAATAAAAACTTTAAACCTACTATATTTGAAAAATGTTTACTCAGAAGATGGTTAAATTGAGCAATATTTCTATTATTATAATTTGTGATTCCTAAATCTAAAAAAATATTTAAAAGAAGGGAAAAATTGAATAAAGCAAAATAAAAGCCATATTCCGAAGCTCCTACTGTATTTTGAACTGTCATATCAATACCAAAAATCCAAAAAGGCTTGATTAACAAGTTTAAAGACAATAAAAAAATAAGATTTAGGACAAATTTTTTTCTCAAAAGATAAAAGTTAAGAATTGTTAAAAAATAAACATCAAAAGTAATAAATATTTGCTTTCAGTTTTTAATTTTGTCTATTTATTTAATAAAATATATGAAACACCCTCAAAAAATACTCAGACACACATGAACAAAATTATAAACCTGCATATTGATTACTTGCAATAGAAAGCAAGTGTTCCTAAGTGCAAGACAACACAATTATTTTAAGTCTCAATATTATTGAAACTTATTATATATCAATCAATTAAGCAAACACAGACTCATTAACCCGAAGGCTCAGCAAATATTAAACACCTATGAAAAAGACTTTTACACCCAAGTACATGACTAAAAATTAGATTTTACCGTGCATCTCTAATAAATACAAATTAACTTTTAACTTTTTTAAACACATGAAAATTGTTGTAAATACTCGTTTACTAATTGAAAATAAACTTGATGGAATTGGTTGGTTTACATACGAAACTCTCAAAAGAATAACAAAAAATCATCCTGAACACGATTTTTATTTTCTTTTTGACCGCAAATATTCCAATAAATTTATCTTCTCTGATAATATAACACCAATAATTATAAAACCACCTGCCAGACACCCGTTTTTATGGTTTTTATGGTTTGAAATATCTGTAAAAAAAACACTAAAAAAAATTAATGCCGATTTATTTATTTCTCCTGACGGATACATTTCTTTATCCTCAAAAATCAAACAAATACCTGTTATACATGATATTAACTTTGCACATCGCCCACAAGACTTACCGTTTTTAACACGAAAATATTACAATTATTTCTTTCCTAAATTTGCAAAAAAAGCATATAAAATTGCAACAGTTTCGCAATATTCAAAAAAAGACATTGAAAATCAATATAACATTAAAAAAGATAAGACCAAAGTTGTTTATAATGGTTGCAATGAAATGTATATTCCTGTTTCAGAAAACATTAAAATTTCAACAAAACAAAAATATTCAGAAGGAAAAAATTATTTTATTTTTATTGGAACTTTGCACCCAAGAAAAAATATTGCACGATTATTTAAAGCATTTGAAATATTTAAAGAAGAGTCAAATTCAAACTTTAAACTCGTAATTGTTGGAACAAAAATGTTCCTTACAAAAGACATTGAACAAGCATATTCTCTTTCAAAATTTAAAAATGATATTATTTTTACAGGAAGGTTAAGCCCTAATGATTTACACCATGTTTTAGCAAGCTCTTTTGCAATGACATTTGTTCCATTGTTTGAAGGTTTTGGCATTCCACTTATAGAAGCAATGAATTGCGACATACCTGTAATTAGCTCAAACACAACATCTTTGCCAGAAGTTGCAGGAAGTGCTGCAATATTTGTTAACCCTAACTCTATAAACGAAATTAAAAATGCAATGATTAAAATTTCAGAAGATGAAATATTAAGAAAAAACTTAATTGAAAAAGGAAGACTGCAAAAAACATTGTTTAGTTGGGATAAAACAGCTGAAAATCTTTGGAATATAATTAAAGAAAGTTTTTAAATGGTAAAAAAAAATAAAACAATATTAATTTCACCTCTAAACTGGGGCATTGGACATGCTGTTAGAGATATCCCCTTAATAAATAAGTTGATAAATGCAGGTTACAATCTCATAATTGCCGCAGAAGGAGAATCGGCAAAATTATTAGAAATTGAATTTCCTAAACTAAAACACATTAACTTAAGCTCTTTTAAAATAAAATATTCTAAAAAAAAATCTCTTACTTTTAAAATCTTAATTCAAATACCGAAAATTTTAATTGGCATAAGAAAAGAGCATTTAAAATTAAAAAAAATAATTCATAACTATAAAATTGACCTTATAATATCTGACAACAGATACGGTTTATATTATAAAAATATTCCTTCTATTTTCATAAGCCATCAAATATTTATACAACTTCCAAAAAAACTAAAATTCCTTGAAAAAACAGTAAATAAAATACACCTAAAACGAATTTCAAAATTTCAAAAATGCTTAATTCCTGATTTTTCAGATGAAATAAATCTATCAGGAAATTTATCTCATAAATATAAACTTCCAAATAACTATTCATTTATAGGTATTTTATCTCAATTTGTTTCAATACAAAAAAAAGATATAAATTTTATTTATGATATTATGGTAATTATTTCAGGACCTGAACCACAAAGAAGTATATTCGATGCAATAATTACAAAACAACTAACCGGCACAAGTAAAAAAATATTAATAGTTTCCGGAAAACCACAAAAGCATCAAAAAAATACAAACAAAAATATAACTAGAATAAATCATTTATCAAGAAATGAAATGCAAAAAGCAATAACATCTTCTAAAACAATTATAAGCAGAGCAGGATATACAACAATAATGGATTTAATTAAACTACAAAAAAAAGCGATACTAATACCAACTCCAGGTCAAACAGAACAAGAATATCTTGCTGATTATCATAAAAATAAAGAATTATTTATAATTCAAGAACAAAATAAACTTAATATTGATAAAGCTTTAAAAGAAATACAAAAATTACAAGCAAATTTTACAATATTTAAAGATAACAAAAAAGAAATTTTTCTAGAAATTATAAAAAATATGTTCCCTCCAAACTATCTTGATAACGAAAAATGTCAAACAAATAAATAATAATTGATTTATTATTTGGAGTTTAAAACAAAATTCATAAATTTGCACGCAGAATATGGAAGATAAAGGTAAGGGGACTATAAAGTCCCCTGTTTTATTGTAAAAAAATGATAACAAAAGATAAAATTACACAAATAATTAATGAAGCACTTATTTCAAAAGATAATAATATTCAAGACAAAGAAATATTCATTACTGAAATAAAAGTTTCTTCAAGTAATAAAATCAAAGTTAACATTGACAGTTTTAATGGAATAAAAATTGACGATTGTGTTGTATTAAGTAAAATAATTGAAAGTAATTTTGACAGAGAAGTTGAAGATTTTGAACTAACAGTTTCTTCCGCAGGTCTTGGAAAACCGTTTAAAGTTTTTAAACAATATAAAAAAAATATAGGTAAAACAGTAAAAGTATTAACTATTGACGGAGAAAAGCAAACAGGAAAACTAATTGAAGTTTCGAAAATGGCTTTTACTATTGAACCAATTATATCAAAAAAGAAAAAAAAACTTGCTAAAATTGAAAAAACAATAACTTATCAGTTTAAACAAGTAAAAGAAGTAAAAGTTGTAATAACATTTTAATACATTATGGAAAAATGGATAATCTGAATTTAATTGATACGTTTGCCAGCTTTAAGGAAAACAAAAATATAGATAGAGCAACAATGATGAATGTTCTAGAAGAAGTCTTCAGATCTACTTTTGAAAAACAATACGGAACATCCGAAAATTTCGATTTCATTATTAATATTGACAAAGGAGATTTTGAAATTTGGAGAAACAGAGAAGTTGTTGAAGACAATGCGGTTGAAGACCCAAATATGCAAGTTGCAATTAGTGAAGTTCATAAAATCGATGAAGATTATGAAGTAGGAGAAGAATTTGCAGACGAAGTTAAACTTGCCGATTTTGGAAGAAGAAATATTCTATCAATTAGACAAAATTTATCTTCAAAAATATTACAATTAGACAGAGATAATATTTATGAAATTTATAAAGATAAAATTGGAGATATTATTACAGGAGAAGTCTATCAAGTATGGAAAAAAGAAATGCTCATTCTTGATGACGAAGATAATGAAATGATATTACCAAGAACAGAACAAATACCATCAGATTTTTTCAGAAAAGGAGACACTTTAAGAGCTGTTGTCGAAAAAGTTGAAATGAAAAATAATACTCCTCTAATTATTTTATCAAGAACATCACCAACATTCTTAGAAAGATTATTTGAACTGGAAGTGCCAGAAATATACGATGGCTTAATTACCATTAAAAAAATTGTGAGAATTGCAGGAGAAAGAGCAAAAGTTGCTGTTGAATCTTATGATGACAGAATTGACCCTGTTGGTGCTTGTGTAGGCATGAAAGGTGCAAGAATACATGGTATTGTTAGAGAGTTACGAAATGAAAATATTGATGTTATAAATTACTCTGACAACTTAAAACTATACATACAAAGAGCTTTAAATCCAGCTAAAATTACAAAAGTTAAGATTATTGAAGAAGAAGATAGAGTTGAAGTATTTTTAGATCCGGAAGAAGTATCAAAAGCAATTGGAAAAGGTGGTTTAAACATTAAACTTGCAGGCAAACTCGTAGGCTATGAAATAGATGTGTTCAGAAACATTGACGAAGGAGAGATTGAAGAAGATGTTGATATCATGGAATTTGTTGATGAAATTGATGGCTGGGTACTAGAAGCATTCAAGAATATTGGATGTGATACAGCAAAAAGTGTTTTAAATATTTCAAGAGCAGAACTTATTAAAAGAACTGACCTTGAAGACGAAACTGTTGACAGAGTTTTGGAAATACTTAAAAATGAATTTGAAGAAAATAAAGCTTAATGCTTTAAAAAAATATTTTATAATTTAATACTGTTAATAAAGCAGTATATCATTTTTTTATCGAATCAATTTACTGATTCAAAATTAGTTACAATATTTATATGGCTAAGACTATTAAAGGTAAGAGACTATTTCAAATTGCAAAAGAGCTTAATGTTGGAAAAGAACATCTGATAGAACATCTTCAAAATAACAATATTGAAGCTGAAAACAGACCAAATGCAAAAATTTCTGCAGAAGGCTATGAATTGCTATTGAAAAAATTTAGTTCTGACAAATTAGTAAAAGAAGAATCAGAAAAACTAAGAAAAGAAAGAGAAGAAAGTATTATAAAAGATACTGAAACTGAGACTGTTCTTTCAGAAGTAAAAGAACAAACAGAAGAAGTTAATAATACTATTGAAGAAACTAGCGAAGAAAAAATTCTAGAGGAGACCATAGAAGAAATAGTACCAAAAGAAACTAAAGAAGAAAAAGTTCCCGAGAAAACTAAAGATGAAAAAATTCCAGAAGAAGTTAAAGAAGAAATAATTATTGATTCGATAAAAAAGGAAGAAATTACTGAAGACTCTATGAAAGAGAGCGGTGATATAAATACTAATGATGATTTAAAAAAAGAAAAAAATAAAAGTGAAAAAGATTTACCTGAAAAAGAAGAAGCTACTAAATCTGATAAACCAGAACAAAAAGTCAATACTTTAAAAGTTAAAGGTAAAATAGATTTGAATGCAATAAATCAAAAAACAAAACCTGATAAAAAAACGGCAAAACAAAGAAAAGAAGAACGCCATAAAAGAAGAATTGCAAAAATTGAATCAGAAGAACTTGCCAAATTAAATAAACAAAAAAATGCTGAGCAAGAAGAAAAACTTAGACTTGCAAAAATAGAATCCAACAAAGAATTAGAAGCAAAAAAGAAAAAAGAAGAAGCTGAAAAGAATTTTATAAAAACAAAATTTCAAAAATTAACAGGCCCAAAAGTTCTTGGGAAAATTGTTGTTGAAGAAAAAAAGAAAAAAGGCTCTAAAAAAACAACTCCCGGTGCAAAAAAAGCAGGAGTTGAAAACAGAAGAACAAAACGAAGAAAAAGAATAAGAAAACCTATAAACACAAATACAACTGCAACTGCTAACAAAGGCAAAAAAACTTTCGACAAAAAGAAAAGATACAAAAAGAAAGAAGAAGTAAGCCAAGAAGATGTTCAAAAACAAGTTAGAGATACACTAGCAAAACTAACAAATAAATCTAAAAAAACTTCTGTAAAACACAGACGAAAAAAAAGAGACGAAGCTCAACAACAAATTCAAGAAGATATTCAATTACAAGAAAAGGAAAAATCAATCCTTAAGTTAACTGAATTTATTTCTGCAAACGAATTAGCTAAATTTATGGATGTTTCTGTAAATAAGGTAATTGCCACAAGTTTTGAATTAGGAAAAATGGTTACAATTAATTCGAGACTAGATGCCGAAGTAATTGGAATTATTGCCGAAGAATATGGATTTGAGGTAGAATTTGTTTCAGCTACCGAAGGTGTTGAAATTGACGACTATGAAGATAAAGAAGAAGATTTAAAACCAAGACCACCAATTGTAACAGTTATGGGACATGTTGATCATGGAAAAACTTCTTTACTTGATTTTATTAGAGACGAAAATGTTATAGCAGGTGAAGCCGGAGGTATAACTCAACATATTGGTGCTTACAATGTTAAAATGAAGGATGGTAAAAGAATTACCTTTCTTGACACTCCCGGACATGAAGCTTTTACAGCAATGCGTGCCAGAGGTGCTAAGGTAACTGATATTGTAATAATTATTATTGCTGCTGATGACAAAAAAATTATGCCGCAAACAGAAGAAGCCATTAACCACGCTAAAGCTGCAGAAGTACCAATAATTTTTGCTATAAACAAAATTGATAAACCCGGAGCAGATCCTGAAAGAATTAAAAAAGAACTTGCAGAAAAAAATCTACTTATTGAAGCATGGGGAGGAAAATATCAATCTGTTGATATTTCTGCTAAACACGGAACAAATGTTGATGCACTAATGGATGAAGTTGTTTTAGCCGCTGAAATGTTAGAGTTAACTGCAAATCCTGACAGACCTGCAAAAGGAACAATTATTGAATCTGAACTTGATAAAGGTAGAGGATACATTTCTACTATTTTAGTACAAACAGGAACTTTAAAAATTGGAGATATTGTCCTTGCAGGAGCACATTCAGGCAAAATTAAAGCAATGTTTGACGAAAGAGGTAATAAAGTAAAAGAAGCTGGCCCATCAATTCCTGTTCAACTGCTGGGTTTAAACGGTGCTCCGCAAGCAGGAGACATTTTCTATGTTCTAAATTCAGAAAAAGAAGCAAGAGAAATTGCTGACAAAAATAAACGATTACAAAGAGAGCAAACTCTTAGAACTCATAAACATATAACTCTTGATGAAATTGGAAGAAGACTTCAATTAGGTAACTTCCAAGAAATAAATATTATTATTAAAGGTGATGTTATTGGTTCTGTTGAAGCTGTTGCTGACTCACTAATTAAACTTGGGAATGACGAAGTTCAAATAAAAGTTATACATAAAGGTGTTGGACAAATCTCAGAAGCTGATGTTATGTTAGCTTCCGCTTCCGATGCAATAATTGTTGGTTTCCAAGTAAGACCTTCTCTTAAAGCCAAAAAACTTGCCGAAAAAGAAGAAATTGACATTAGACTATATTCAATTATTTATGAAGCAATTGAAGAAATGAAAGATGCAATGGAAGGAATGCTTTCTCCAATTATAAAAGAAGAAATTACTGCTACTGTTGAAATTAGAAATGTATTTAAAGTTTCTAAATCTGGTAAAGTTGCAGGTTGTTTTGTTCTTGACGGAAAAATTAGTAGAGATAATAAAATAAGAATTATTAGAGAAGGAATTGTTAAATACCAAGGAGAACTTGGTTCTTTAAGAAGATTTAAAGATGATGTTAAAGAAGTTGTTTCGGGAATGGAATGTGGTTTAAATGTTGAAAACTATAATGATATTAAAGTTGGAGACATTATTGAATCATTTAGAGAAACTGAAACAAAAAGAAAACTATAACAAATTACTTTAATTATATAAAGCTCTGTTTTACAGAGCTTTTTTTATAAAAAAATTATTATAAAAACAAACCTAACTTACTCAATATAAACTAATTAAATAATTCTTATACACATGAACAATATTTATCTACAAAAGAATAAAATTCTTAATATTTTTCAAAAAAGTGATTTGAAACAATTCAAAATATCTGATTTTGAAAACGAATTAAACTTTAAGATTATTTCATTTGAAAATGAAATCGAATTACTTCAAATAATTGATAAGATTTTCGTTGAACATAATTTAGAAGTTATTATAAAAATTAATAATGTAAAATTACTTTCAGGAATTGCAGAAAGAATTGGGTTTCCAGAATATAATAAAGAACTAATCTCTACATTATATAAATTAAATAAAATAGGACTAGACAACTTCAAAGAAGAACTTATGAGAATAGGCTTTTCAGAAGATTCTGTAAATTTAACAGAAACAATCCTAAATCTTAACGGAACATATAACAACCAAATGCAATGTATTGAAAAATTTCTTGGTGAAACAGATTCAGGGATTGATGGAATTGTTGAAATTGAGAAACTTTTCTCTTTTCCTAAAATTAAGCAATTCAAAAATGAAATTCAACTTGATATAACTTTATCTACTAACGAAAATAGTTTTTCTGGTACAATTTTTAAAATTGCACTTAAAGAAAACCAAAATAATATCTTATGCAAAGGTGGTACTAGTAAAGATTTTTTTAAAATATATTTTAAAACTAATGAAGTATAAAAAAAAATTAAACTTTTCTGTTACTAAGATAATCTTCCCATTTTAAAATTAATTCTTTAAAATTATCAGGAAGTTCTGCTCTAAATTTTACTTTATCACCTGTTTTTGGATGTTTAAATTCTAAAGTTTCTGCATGCAAAGCCTGATATGGCATTATCTTAAAACAATTTTGAATAAACTGTTTATATTTTGTATATCTTGTACCTCTTAAAATTTCAGTTCCTCCATACTCTAAATCACCAAAAATTGGATTTCCAAGATATTTCATATGAGCTCTAATCTGGTGTGTTCTACCTGTTTCAAGTGTACACTCCAACAAACTGACATATCCTAAATATTTAATAACTTTATAATGCGTAACAGAATGTTTTCCATATTCTCCATTAGGAAAAACACTCATTACTTTTCTGTTTTTTAGACTTCTGCCAATATGCCCTGTAATTGTACCTTCATTTTCTTTTGGAACACCCCAAACTAAGGCAAGATATTTTTTTTCAGGAACACGATTAAAAAACTGTGTTGAAATGTTTGTTAGTGTTTCATCATCTTTTGCAATAACCATTACACCAGATGTATTTTTATCTAATCTATGAACTAGACCTGCCCTAATCTCGCCACTTTTAAACATCTCAATATCACCAAGATAATACATTAGCGCATTAACTAAAGTGCCATTTTCATTTCCATAAGCAGGATGAACAACCATCCCGGAAACTTTGTTAATTATGAGAAAATATTCATCTTCATAAAGAATATTTAATGGAATATTTTCAGGAATTATTTCAATTTTTTCAGGCTTGTAAAATGTCATTAGTTGAATAATATCATTTGGTTTTACTTTATAATTTGATTTTACCTCTTTATTATTAACTATCAAATAACCTTTTTCAGACGCCTTCTGAATTTTATTTCTAGAAATATTTTCAATTCTATCAACCAAAAACTTATCAATTCTTAAAGGAGACTGACCTTTGTCAGCTGTAAATTTATATAATTCAAATTTTTCATCTTTTTTTTCCATACTATTTTTTCATTATCTCAATATCTGACATAAATTTCCAAATTCCTTTTTCATATTTTAAAGCATCAAAACTCAAATCAGGCCCGTAATACCTGTAATGCCCTCTCAACTCTTGTTTTGAAGGCGACAAATGATCCCAAATAATCATATCTTGTTTTTTATCAAATCTAAGCATCATACTAGACCTTTCATTATATTCAAAAACTATTCTTGATATAAATTTATTATTAAAATCAATCACATTTTTACCGAAAATTGGAGTTTCATCATCTTCCAAAAACAAAACATCAAGAATTCTTTTATTTGTAAAATTATCATTAGCATCCCAACCTAGCAAAACATAGTGCCTTTTTTTCTTATATTTTTTTGTAATTATTTTATAATAAACAGCACCATACCAATTTTCTGGATATACTTTATTTGAAGAATACTCACTAATAAGAGTCATATTATCATTAAGTTTCTCAACATAATCTACAATTCCATTCCTATCAAAATATTTAATAAAACCAAAATATTTATATTCACTATTAGAATATTGAATTGCCCATGTTAATATGGAAATATAATTATCGTCAGATTCTAGTACATATAAATTTTTAACATCTTTAAAATCTTCAATGAAATTATGTTTTTCTTGCAAATAATCTTTCATATAAGTTAAAATTTGCATATTAATACTATTTTTAACTGAATCAGTCTGAGCGAAATATAACTTATCGAACAAAATTTTAATATCCGAAACTTCATTTAAATCTTCTTGAGAAAAAGACTTTAAATTACCCGAAACAAAGAATAAAAAGATAAATAAAATTTTTACAAACTGCATAATTTCATTTTTATAATAGTTTTATAAACGTAACAAAATGAACTTTCTTATATTAAAAAGAGTCAACTTTAAATAAAACTGTAACAAATATTTAACAATATTCGTTTAATTTTTAAAAGCACAATATTAATTAAAGTTTATAAAAGACAGAATTATTTATAAATTTGGTGCTTACTTTTATTTCAGTATTTAATTTAAGAACAATTGAAAAAAATATTTTTTATTCCAATCATTCTACTATCAATACTTCAATCTTTCTCTCAAACAAATAGAATTGTTGAAATAACAGGGCAAATTATTAATGAAAAAAATAATTCCCCTGTGCATTATGCAACAATAACTAACATAAAAAAAGGAAAGTCTTTTACCTGTGATTCGCTTGGTTTTTTTCATGTAACAATGTTATCTAACGATATTTTAAGAATTAATGCACTTGGTTTTGAAAAGCAATATTTCACTTTAAGAGACACCGTAGATAAAGCAAAAATATATGTTATTAAACTAATTGAAAAAACTTATAAAATTGCAAATGTCGATATTTTTGATGCAAGATGGAAAGATTTCGAGTTTGAATTTGCACATACCGAAACTGCAAAACAAAAAACAAAAGAAAGAATTGAAAAATGGTTTTACAGCCTTATTGACCCAAAAGAATTAGCATTACTCACAGCATCTGCATCTATTGGAATTCCAATAAACTATAAAACAAAAAGCGAAAAACAAAAAATAAAAGTTAAAGAACTTGAACTTCAAGATATTGAGAATAGAATAATTGAATCAAAATATAATGCTGAATTAGTATCTGAACTTACCGGTTTAAACAAAACAGAGACCAAAAGATTTATGAAATTTTGCAGATTTGAAAGAAAATTTCTACTCCAAGCAAATGAATATGATTTAATTGTTGAAATAAAACATCAGTTCAAAAGATATTATAAAATTCTGCATAGATAAAACCATCAAAATAATACATTTTTTTCTATTTACCACTAAATACCTTATATTAATCAAAACAACTTTTGGAACTACACATCATTTGTTTTTTTAGTTAACAATCTATTTGTTAGCTAAATAGAACAAAATTTTACTCAATAAATATAAAATTAATTCAAAGAAATTATCACTGAATATTATATATTTTATTAAAATTTTCATACTTTTATAATTTCTAAAAAAGACCTCTACTTTTCTTTAATTTAAAAAAACATTTTTGCTTTTTATAACAACTGATATCTAAAACTAACAAATAACTATATTTTTAAGTTATGAAACACCAAAGACAAAAGTTTCAGCACACAAAGGAATGACTAAAATGTGTATTTCCTATGCATTTTTAATAAATGCAAATTGACTTTTAACTTCACACTTTCAAACTTTTAACTTTTAACTTTAAAACTTTTAACTATTATTAGACACATGAAAAAAATAACTTTTTTATTTCTATTCCTGTTATCATTATCATCATTTATATATAGCCAATCAACAGGTTGTATCTATGGAGATTGTACAAACGGATATGGAAAATATGTATGGGATACAGGAGATGAGTACATTGGCGACTGGGTAAACGGACAACAAGAAGGTAATGGAACTTTAACTTATAAAGATGGAGGAAAATACACCGGAGAGTTTGTTAACGGACTTAGACATGGAATGGGAACATTTACATGGGCTTCGGGAGTAAAACACTCAGGACAATGGATGAAAGGAAACCAACATGGCGAAGGTACATATATATATGCAGATGGGACTATTTCAACAGGAATTTGGGAAAACGGAAAATGGAAAGGAAAAATTGGAGAAGTTACAGGTTGTATTTTTGGAGATTGCTCAAATGGTAAAGGAACATATATATGGAAAAATGGTGAGAAATATAACGGTGAATGGAAAAATAATAAAAGAAACGGACAAGGCACAAATTATTTTGCAAACGGATTAAGATATGAAGGAGAATGGAAAGATGATTTAAGAAACGGATTTGGAATAAATTTCAAAGTTGACGGGACAATAGAAAAAGGTCTTTGGGATAATGACAGATATACAGGCTCGGGTTCAAACAGTTATGGATGCATTTCTGGCGACTGCTCAAATGGATATGGAATATACACTTGGGAATCAGGAGAAAAATATGAAGGATATTGGAAATTTGATGCCTCTTTGAATTATGGAAAAAGACACGGATATGGTGTTAACTATTTTTCTAATGGTGCTAAATATGATGGAAATTGGGTAGAAGGAAAAAAACAAGGCAAAGCTACATATACCTATCAACCAGAATCAATTTATAAATATTACACAGGAGAATATGTTCAAGGAAATATGACAGGAGATGGAGTTTTTGAATATAAAGATGGGAAAAAATATGTAGGAGAATTTAAAGATAATTATTTCCATGGACAAGGAACATTATATTATCCTAACGGGAAAATAGAATCTGGTATTTGGGAAAAAGATGTTTTGGTTAGAAAAAGCATCATCAAAGAAACAGGCTGTATATCAGGAAATTGCGAAAATGGTTTTGGGACTTATGTTTGGAAAACAGGAGGTAAATATATTGGCGATTTTGAAAATGGAAAACGAGAAGGAAAAGGAACTTATACATTTGAAAATGGAGATGTTTATAAAGGAGATTGGAAAAATGGAACTTATAATGGGCAAGGTACTTATAAATTTAAATCAGGATCAAAATATGTTGGAGAATGGAAAAACGGAAAATATAATGGTATAGGAACTATGTTCTATAAAAATGGAACATCAAAAACAGGGCTTTGGGAAAACGATGAATTTAAAGGAAAAGGTATAAAAAACTCATCTAAACCAGAAATCTCTTGGATAACACCTGCTTATGCAAATTCAACAAAAGAACAAAAATTTATAAAAGCAAAAGTTTGTATAAAATCTGAAACCGATCTTCAAAATGTTCAATTTTATGTAAACGGAATAATAAAAGTTAACAATGCGACAAGAGGATACTCAATAGTTAATGCAAGTTGCGATTATACAATAGAAAGAGAAATATCTTTAGAAAACGAAAAAAACATTATTACTGTAAAAGTTACAAACAATGCCGGAACAGTAACTTCAGATACTAGAACAGTTATTGTAAAACAAGAAATTGTTACAACTGATCAAAAAAGATTAGCATTAATTATTGGAAATGGAGACTACACTATGTCGCCTTTAAAAAATCCTCCTAATGATGCAAATGTAATTGCCAAAGAACTTAGAAATCTCGGTTTTGAAGTATTGGCTTTTACAAATTTATCTCAAAATGACATGAAAAAAAGAATTCGAGAATTCGGAAATAAACTAGCATCTCAAAAAGGAATTGGTCTTTTTTACTATGCCGGACATGGACTTCAACTAAACGGAGAAAACTATATTGTTCCTGTGAATGCAGTAATTAACAAAGAACAAGATGTTGAACTTGAAGCAGTCAACCTAAAAAGAATACTTGGAGAAATGGACTATGCAGGAAACGATTTAAATATTGTTATTCTTGATGCTTGCAGAAACAACCCTTTTGCCAGAAGTTTTCGGTCTGGTGGAGGAAATGGTTATGCATCCGTTAATGCACCAAAAGGAACATATATTGCATTTGCTACTGCCCCCGGTTCTGTTGCATCAGACGGAACAGGAGATAATGGACTATATACCCAAGAACTAGTAAAAGCATTAAAAAAACCAGGACTAAAAATAGAAGATGTTTTTAAACAAGTAAGAAATAATGTTTATAATATTTCCGGCAAACAACAACTAACTTGGGAAAACTCATCTATTTTTGGAGACTTTTATTTTAAAAGATAATTCATATAACAATTAAATTAACCCCGTCAGAGGTTAAAAACCCTGACGGTGGTTTCTTTCAACCTACATATTAACAATATTTAAAGTAAATTGACCTTCATTTTTAATAATTTCGTCAAAAAGTATTAAACTTGCTACGATTTTTATTAATTTTGCAGATATTTAATAAAAGAAATCTCTAAAACTTCAAAATTGAAACTTAAAAAAATATCACCATCCTTATTATCAGCAAATTTCTCAAATTTAGAAAAAGATATAAAAATGGTGGAAGAAGGCGGAGCACACCTTTTGCATATTGATGTTATGGATGGACATTTTGTCCCTAACATTACTATGGGACCTGTTGTTGTTGAAGCAATTAATGAAGTTGCAAAAATTCCGCTTGATGTACATCTTATGATTTCAGACCCGGATTATTATATAAATGCCTTTGCAGATGCAGGGGCTGACTATATTACTGTTCATTCTGAATCTACAAATCATTTACACCGAGTTTTGCAGAAAATAAAAGCAAGAGGAATTAAAGCCGGTGTTTCTTTAAACCCTCACACTCCACTCTCCGTTCTTGAAAATATTCTAGACAATGTTGATTTAATTTTAATAATGTCAGTAAATCCGGGATTTGGAGGACAAAGTTTCATCCCAAATACAATAAAAAAACTTCAAAATCTAAAAAAAATGCTTAAAAAACATAATTCTGAACATATTGAAATTGAAGTTGATGGAGGAATTAAAATTGACAATATAAAAGAAGTTTCAGATGCAGGCTGTGATATTTTCGTTTCCGGTTCAGGAATTTTTAAAGCCAAAAATCCAAAAAAAATGATTTCTGAAATGATTAATACATTAAGCTAAAATAATTGCAACTTCACACCCTGACAAGAGCTCCACTTAACAAACTATCTTCTTTTCACAATAAGCACCTCATTATCAGAAAATTCCATCCAGGCAAGATCGTAAACATAGAAGAAAAGTTTTCCTCTACTATTTCGAATTATATGTGTATGATATTTAAAATTAAATTTTTTTTGATCAAGAACTAATCGTTTAACCTTTATTTGAGTTTTTCTTTTTCCAAGTATTTCAAGTAAAATACTTCTGTTTCTGTGCAAAATTTTATTAATACTCCGAACAGCAACATCAGTAACTCGCCTTAAATTAACATGATAATAATTTTTGCATTCTACTGAACAAAATTTCTTATCGCTCCGGCCTGTTATTTCAATTTTACAAACTATACATTTCATTTCTAACAGAAGTTCAAATATTAAATTCAATAAAAAATTAATGATTCCAAAAACCTTGTTTTTTTACAACTTCAAGAAGCGATTTTGAAAAATGAATATTATTTTCTTTTGTATATCTTTTTTCTGTAAAAACATGAGCCAAACTTTTAACTCCATTCTCATTAACTATTTTTTTTGAAAAATCAGAATTTTCATACTCTTTATAAATTTCATTAATTTCTTTTTCAGAAAAATCACTATATTCTTCATAATGAACTACTGCATTAGTTGGAAGCCTATCAGTTAAACTAGGAGTTTCATCAGGATATCCCACAGTTAACGTTGTAACAGGAATTACGCCTCTTGGAAGCTTTAGAACATCAATAATTTTTTCGGCAGTATAATTAGTAGTTCCCATATAGCAAATTCCAAGACCGTTTGCTTCTGCCTCTATTGCACAATTTTGGGCTGTTATGCTGGCATCAATACTTGCTGTGTAAAACCACAAAAAATTATCATACGCAGGTTTCGTAGATCTCAATTCGCACCATTTGTTAAATCTATTCAAATCTGCACAGAAAGTTAAGATTAGAGGAGCTTGTTTAACAGCTTCTTGATTAAAATGCAAAGGCAATAATTCATTCTTCTTGCTTGAACTTTGGGTAACTATTATGCTATACGCTTGCATACTACCAGTATTGGAAGCTCTAATCCCAGCTTGTAAAATCTTGTCAATTAATTCTTTATCAAGTTTCCTTTTCTTGTATTTTCTTATTGACCTATGATTTAAAATAGTATTTGTCATTTCTATATTTTTGTAAACCTGCTTTATCCATTAAAGCGGGTTAAATTATCAAACTAAATTTTTAATTCCTTCCCTAATAACTTCAATTTCTCCCTTTGTGCAATCAATAACAGTTGATGCTTCAATTTTGCCATATCCTCCATCTATAACAGCATCAACAATTTTCATATATTTTTCATGAATTAATGAAGGGTCAGTCATGTATTCTATTATGTCATCATCTGCATGAACAGAACTTACAAGAATAGGATTTTGCATTTCTCTAACAATTGTTCTAACAATATTATTGTTTGGAATTCTAACTCCAATTGTTTTTTTACTTTTCCTAAAAAAATTAGGAATGTTATTATTTGCATTTAAAATAAATGTGAAAGGTCCTGGTAAATTTCTATTTATTACTTTGAACAAACTATTACTTATAGGTTTAACAAATAGAGAAACACAAGTTAGTTCTCCAAAAACAAATGAAAAATCTGCATCTTTTAATTTTACACCTTTAAGCTTTGCAAGTTTTTCAACTGCTTTTTTATTATTTATATCACAAGCAATGCTGTAAACAGAATCAGTGGGAACAATGACCAATCCACCGTTTTTTAATATTTCAACAGCTTTGTTAATTTGCCTTTCAGCCGGGTTTTCTTCGTATAGTTTCAATAACATAATTCAAATTTTTTGTCAAAAATAAACTATTATGTTATGAAAAAATGTTTTTTATAGTATTTTTCACTAAACAACTATACTATAAAGTTATATATGTATGTGCAAGATATTTTCCAAACACTTATTAATCAATCAAACTAATAAAAAAATTATTTATTTTTTTTTGTCTTCATATTTTTAAACATTATACCAAAAATTAAAACTAAAGAAGAAATAATAAAAGCAGGAATAAATGAAGACTTATTACTAAACTGCTCAGGAGAAACTGTACCCCAAATAAAGAAAGACAAGTTTACAACAAAACCTGTAAATAAACTATAGAGAGCTTGTTTTTTATATTGCAAAACATCTTTTTTAATTAAAGCATAAAAAGTTACAGGAACAAAAATTACGATACTTGCAATTCCTACAACCATTAAATCAACAATATTTGGTAAAAAAAGAGCTATTAAAAGTGCTAAAATCCCAAAAAACATGGATATTATCCTTATGCTTTTTTGAAGTTTTTTAGGATCAAGTTTTTCTTTAATATTTTTTCTTCCTGCGAAATCTTTAATTGCTGAAATTGAAATAACATTTAAAAAACTATCTCCCGAAGACATTAAGGCTGCCAATAAACCAACTACTGCAAAACCAAGTATCATAGGAGAACTATGTCTGCTTAAAAAAGAATATGCAACATCAGCAGAGTTTTCAAGAGGGGTATCTAAAACAACTTTTAAGGTCATGCCTATTAAAGGGAAAATTATATAAAAAGGTAACATCCCTAATCCCGAAAATATACTAACTCTTTTTGCAGTTCTTTCATCTTTAGCGGCAAGAACTCTTTGCCAAATATCCATACGTATTAAAACTGAATGCGATAAAAATAAAGGTAAAGCAATTAAAAACACAATTCCCAAAGATGTACCATTTAGCATTTCTTTTGGAAGCTCATTTAACCTTGTAAGTTGTTCAGTGTCAGCCCAAATACCAGGTATAAAAATAAAAATAATCATTAAAACAATAATAATAAACTGTATTAAATCTGTAATAATTACACCTGACATTCCTGCAAATGCTGTATAAATAATAACTATAATACTTGAAATAATAACAGCAGGCAAATAACCAATTTCAAAAGCAAAATTTAATAAGGAAGCCATACCAACAAACTGAGCAGCAAGAAGAAAGAAAAAAATAAAAATATTTATTCCATTCATTAAATATGAAAACGTTTTTGAATATACATCAGTACTCTTGCCAACATATTTATTATTAAGAAATTGAGAAAATGAATAGATTTTTTTTCTCCTTCCTTCGGAATTTATTTGTCCAGCAAAGCGAGATAAAATAAAGAAACCTATAACATAAGCAATCCCAATTCCCACAGCAGCAAAACCAGATTCATATCCCATTGCCATTAGTCCCATTGAAGTCCCTCCTCCAACAAATGTTGCTAGAGTTGTTGCAACAAGCGGAAAAGTTTTTGTTTTCCTGTCATTTACCAAATAACTTTCTAAATTTCCTACTTTTACGTATTTAAGAGTAAAATAAATTATTAAAACAAGGTATATTAATAGCCAAAATAAAATCCAATTCATAATTTATAGTTTTTCGATAAAAAAACAAATATAGAAAACTTGCTTATTCTACTTATATAAAAAAAGTTAATATTCCTTAATTCTAGTCATTCACAATCATTTCATATTAAAAAATACAGTTATAAGAAAAGGTCAAATACAAAATAAAAAAACTTTACATTTTAATATTTTATTGAATTTCAACGAATTGAAAAAAACAAAGGTATTGTGTTAAAAACAATTTTAGTTTATATTAATTTAAAATATCTTCATTTTTTAATAGGTAAAAAAAAAATATATAAACTGTTATTTGGCATATATTATATTACATATATTTTGTAATTTTGTTTTTTTGAGAATTATAATTAAAAACTTAATAAAATATTATGGAATACAGAATTGAACATGATACAATGGGAGAGGTAAAAGTACCAGCTGACAAATATTGGGGAGCACAAACACAACGCTCAAGAGAAAATTTTAAAATTGGAGATTCTGGTTCTATGCCCAAAGAAATTATTAATGCGTTTGGATATTTGAAAAAAGCTGCTGCTCAGGCAAATAATGAATTAGGAGTACTTTCAAATGAAAAAAAAATACTTATTGAAAAAGTATGTGATGAAATTATTGATGGAAAATTAAATGAGCAATTTCCATTAGTCATTTGGCAAACAGGTTCAGGAACTCAATCAAACATGAATGTTAATGAAGTTGTTTCAAACCGTGCTCATGTACTAGCAGGAGGAAAACTTGGTGAAGGAGCAAGCCCAATTCACCCTAATGATGATGTAAACAAATCTCAATCATCAAACGACACTTTCCCAACTGCTATGCACATTGCTGCATATAAAATACTTATAGAAAATACCATTCCAAGCATTGAAAAACTAAGAGACACTTTGGCAAAAAAAGTTGAAGATTTTAAAGATGTCGTAAAAAATGGACGAACTCATTGGATGGATGCTACACCTTTAACTTTAGGACAAGAATTTTCTGGCTATGTTTCGCAAATTAAATTTGGTTTAAAAGCTTTAAAAAACACACTTGCACATCTTACAGAACTTGCTCTTGGCGGAACTGCTGTTGGAACAGGACTTAACACTCCTAATGGCTATGATGTTTTAGTTGCAAAAAAGATTGCTGACTTAACAGGCTTACCTTTTGTAACAGGAACAAATAAATTTGAAGGACTTGCGGCACATGATGCAATAGTTGAATCTTCCGGTGCATTGAAACAGCTTGCTGTTAGTTTAATGAAAATTGCTAATGATATTAGAGTTATGGCATCGGGACCTCGCGGAGGAATTGGCGAATTAATTATTCCATCAAACGAACCCGGGTCTTCAATTATGCCGGGAAAGGTTAACCCTACACAAGTTGAAGCTCTTACAATGGTTTGTGCACAAGTTATTGGAAATGATGCTGCCATAACAGTTGGAGGAATGCAAGGACATTTTGAACTTAATGTTTTTAAACCTGTAATGATTCACAACTTCTTAGAAAGTGCAAAACTTTTGGGTGATGCTTGTGTTTCTTTTAATGATAATTTGGCTGTTGGAATTGAGCCAAATCATCTTGAAATAAAACATAAATTAGAAAATACTTTAATGCTTGTAACAGCACTTAACACAAAAATTGGTTATGAGAAAGCTGCCAAAATTGCAAAAAAAGCACATAAAGAAAATACAACTTTAAGAAAAGCTGCAATCGATTTAGGCTATGTTACAAATGAACAATTTGATGAATGGGTTGTGCCTGCAAAAATGATTGGTTCTTTGGACTGATAATGAGTTTTTAGGAAGTAAAAATAATGATTGTATTTTTTTGAATTATAACAAAGAAAAATATTGTTTATAAAAATGTGAAAACTGAATTAAAAAAACGACATAAGTCGTTTTTTTTTTCGACTTTATTAAACTCATGCTTAATACTATTTATAAAGCAAAACGTCCGATATAAATCATTTATTTATCGGGCGTTTTGCATCACAAATAGTTTGTTTATAGAATTAAAAAAATAAAGGTTTTCCTTTTTTTCAATGCAATTGTATATTTAATATTATATTTTTAAATGAGAGTAAAACAAAATTTAGTTTATCTTTTTTATTTTATTTGATTTTTACATTTTATGCTTATAAAAAAAACAATTCATAAAATCGTTTAGCCTTATTTTTTTAGCGTATTTGCAACATTATAAGTTTTTTTTGTTTTTTTTTATGCTCTATGCAACCTAATTTAAAAATTCTATGTCTAGTTTACAGATATTAAGATATCTTTATCTTAAATTATTTATTTATAAATTAAAAAACGAAATTATGAAAAAAAGAACATTTATTTATTTAGCTATTTTAATGCTTTCAACAATGCAAATAGTAGCACAGAATTATTTTATGGTAGACACAGTTGTAAAAAGAGACTTGACCAATAGTGGTATAATAATTTCAGAACAAAGTTTCGAGTATAATACGAGTGGTTTACAAACACAAAAAGTCCAGTATTCTTATGTTGGAGGAAATACATATGGTTCAAAAAAGGAGTGGAGTTATAATAGTTCAACAGAATACACTGATTCAGTATATTTTTTTAATTATGATGCGGCAAATTCAACATGGACAAGTAGTTTTAAAACTTTATATCCACAATATGATACAGATGGAAATCTTTTAGAGGAAGTGAGTTCATATTATGATACTGGTAATGCAAATTGGGTTTTTACTCAGAAAGTACAATATTTTTATAATGCTGGTGTAATTGATTCCTTGTTACGTTTTTACTATGATACACCTTCATCAACATGGAAAAATCAATCAAAAACTATTTATTCCTATACTTCTGGTTTGTTAACCTTAAAATTATCCAAAATTTGGGATTCTGCAAACAATCTATATGTAGAAAGTACTAAACAATCTTATATTTATGATACGAATAATCTTTTAATAGAAGATATATTTGAATACTATGATATAAATACATCGAGTTGGATTAATTCTAACAAAATATTAAATACTTATGATGCAACATCTCCTTATAATAAATTGATAGAAGAGATATACTATTGGGACATTAACAATGGTGTTTGGCAGGGAAATTCAAAAAATATTTATACTTATGACAGCTATGAGAATGTGGATAGTACTAAGACTTTTTTGTTTGATCTTGCAAATAATACATGGAATTCCAATGCTTCGGAGATTTCAACAGGAACTTATGATAATCAGGTTGACAGAAATAGCCTGATAATACCTGAAGAGTATTCAAGTTATTTCAGTTTTTTATTTAATCATAAAATAGACTTACTACATAAGACCTCCTATAATCCTTCAACAAATCAACAAGAAGATTATCAAGACTGGGAATTTAGTTACCTACCGATTACTATAGTTGGCATTTCAGAGAATTCTGACTTAGTTAATATAGGTGTTTATCCAAATCCTGTAAACAGTTTTGTAAATATAAAAGGGGCTGAAAATTTATCAGATTATAAACTTATCATTTATGATATGCAGGGCAGACAAATTTTTTACAGAGCAAATCAGAGTAAAATTAATGTTCAAACTCTTTCTGCAGGTAGCTACATGTATAGAATAGTTGCCAAAGAAGGTGTAAAAACAGGTATTTTATTGAAAAATTAGGTTTTTATAAAAATCCTATATCTTAATTTCAAGGTAATCAATTAAAATTTTTACTAATTGGTTACTTTGAAATTTTTATAATTATTTTTGAGTTTTTTGAATTTAGCAAACTATTATATCTACCTATAAGAATATTTTAAGTTTACAAATTTTTGAAACTTTTTGATATAATGGTTTCATAAAGAATAAAAAACTGGTTATAGCCTAAGATTTAGCTTATTTTAAATCTCTATAAAATCTTGTATATGATTTATTTACGCTATCAGCATTTAAAATTATGATTTCAGATTTTGCACCTAATGCAACAATCCCTGTTGCCATTGCAATTCTATGATCATTGTTTGAGTCTACTGTTCCACCTTGGACTTTTCCTCCTTCAATAAACATAAAATCATCTTCAATACTAATATTTATTCCAATCTTTGAAAATTCTTTTTTAAGAACTTTTGCTCTATCACTTTCTTTATGCTTTAATCTGCTTACTCCTTTAATTTTTGAGGTTCCTTTGCAAAATGAAGCCATTGCAACAAGTGGAGGAAAGAGGTCAGGACAATCTGTGGCATCAAATTCAAAAGAAGTTAGTTTGCTTTTTTCTGTAATAACAGAATTATCACTTATAATTATTTCTCCGTTTGCTTTTTTTATTGCAGAAAGAATTTCAATATCTGCTTGTTTAGAGTTAAGGTTTAAACCTGTAACTTCAACTTTTCCAGCAATTAAACCTGCAACAAGTAGAAAAGAAGCCCCACTCCAATCTCCTTCAATAAAATATTCTTGACCAATATATCTTTGATTTCCTTTTATAATAAATCTTTCATAATTATAATTTTCAATCTTTCCACCAAAATCGTTTATCATTTTGATAGTCAAATCTATATATGGTTTACTTTTAAGATTTTTAACTATTATTTCAGAATCATTTTTTGCTAATGGAAGTGCAATTAATAAACCTGTTAAGACTTGTGATCCTTCTGAACCATCAATTGTAAACTTTCCTCCTTTTAATTTGCCTGAAATCTTTAGAGGTAAAAATCCATTTTTTGAAATCGCTGATATTCCAATTTTATTCAATATGTTTTCAAGATTTTTTATTGGGCGTTTAAGCAAAGTACCTGTTCCATTTATAATGTAATGTTTATCAAATAATGAAATAATGGGGCTGAACATTCTTACACCTAATCCTGATTCTCCAAAATTTAAGTTTGTTTGCGTAACTTCATCAGTTCGTTCTATTGATAGTTTATCGGCAGAAAACATAATGGACACACCCATTCCTCCTGCAACTCTTATTGCTGATAGTGAATCTTGCGAAAACGAAGGGTTTTGTATATTTGTTCTTCCTGTTGCTAATAATGCTAAAGCAATAGCACGTTGCATAACACTTTTTGAGGCAGGTGCTTTAATAGTTTTGTCTATGTATTTCGGTATAATCGAAATGCTTTTTTTGTTTATTGTAAATTTTTTTTTTCCGGCTTTATTATCTCGTTTCACTATAATTAGGCTTACTTAACAATGTGCATAAATGAATACTTCTAAATATACACGCTATTATTATGCCATTATTTATTTTTTAAAACATTAATATCTATTACTTTATTCTTTTTCTTTATTTCTGAATATAATAGTTTGATTGTCAATAGATTCCTGATGAATAGCATAATATAGGGTATTTATGAATTTTTCACTTAATCCTAATTTTTCTCCTTTTAATATAGCATTTTTTAAAATTGAGTCCCACCTATTTGTTTGCAAAATAGTAATATTGTTTTTGTTTTTTACTTTTCCAATATCTTTGGCGGTATTCATTCTTTTACCAATAATTTCCAAAATTAAATTATCATATTCATCAATTTTCGTTCTTAATTCTTCCAAAGTTTCTTCATATTGAGGAAATATTGCATTTGTTTTATATCTATGCCTTATTATTAGATTATTAAGTAGAATTTTTAAATTTTCTGGAGTAATCTGTTGTTTTGCATCACTTAGTGCATTGTCAGGATCAAGATGAGTTTCAATCATCATACCATCAAAATTCAAATCCATTGCTTTTTGTGATATTTGTTGGAGCAAGTCTCTTCTGCCTGCAATATGGCTTGGATCACAAATCATAGGAATATTTCTTAGTCTTCTTTTAAATTCAATTGGAATTTGCCAATCAGGATCATTTCTATATTTAGAATTTGATAGTGAAGAGAATCCTCTATGTATTGCAGCAATATCATTTATTCCTGCTTTTTGTATTCTCTCAACTGCCCCAATCCATAATTCAATATCCGGATTTATTGGGTTTTTTATCATTACAGGAATATTTGTGCCTTTGATAGCATCTGCAATTTCTTGAACTGCAAAAGGGTTTACGCTGGTTCTTGCACCAATCCACAAAATGTCAATTCCAGCTTTTAAGGCTTCTTCTGTGTGTTTTGCATTTGCAACTTCAGTTGTAAGTTTAATTCCTGTTTCTTTTTTTGCCGCTTTGAGCCATTGTAGACCAATAGTACCAACTCCTTCAAAATTATTAGGTCTGGTTCTGGGCTTCCAAATTCCTGCTCTAAAAATTTCAATCCCTAATGCTGATAATTCTTTTGCTGTGTTAATTACCTGCTCTTCATTTTCAGCACTGCACGGCCCAGCAATAACAAGAGGTCTTTTTTTTTTGAATATATTCATATTTTACTCTGATATTTTAATATGTTTTAACAGAGGTCAATATTAATCGTTTTTTTTATAATGTTTGATTTTTTTTAATTTTTTTGTTTTTAATCATTTTCAACATAATGATTGTCATTGTTCACGTATATGATTTTAACTTTTTTGTTAGTTGCCAATTTTTTATTCTTTTGAACAATTTTTATTAAACGTTTGCTCTGTCTACCCATAAATCTGCTCCAATGAACTATTATAATATAATCAAAACTATCAATGGAAAAATCTTCTGTATATGAAAGTTTTTGAAAATATTTTAGTTGCGTTTTTAGTGAGACTATGCTATCAATTGGTGCTTGTTGTTTAGGAAGAAAAGTTGAAAATGCTTTGTTTCTATTCCATTTAAGGTTTGGAAATCCGCCGGCATAACAATTTATATAAAAAGATTTTAACATCCCTTTTTTATCATAATAAAGAGCTTGCAATGGTTGATAATGGTTTTTAATTTGAGAACTATACCTTGTTGTGTCTAAAGTAAATAAAAATGCGTAGTAAGATGTATCAAGTTCATAACTATCTTGTTTTGGAATATTATATTTTTTCCCTATTTTCAAAATTAAGTCTTCATTAACAGTAATTGGATTTTTTAATCCGTACATTTTTAAAAAGACTTTTGTACAACTTGTTAAAATAATACTGAAAAATAAAATTAAAGAAAATCCTTTTATTATTTGTTTAGTTATTCTCATTTTTATACTGTTGGTAATGCAAATGATTAAAAAAGTCTTATTTAAAAGTATTTTTAGAATTGAAGTAAAATATAAAAAACTTAATTAAAAGTAGATTCAGTAATTGAATTGCTTTCAACATAAATATGAGTAAATTTAACTTTTCTATCTCTAATTCTTTTTTTAATATCTGCAATAATTTCTTCAATTCTACCTGCTGTTATTGAGTTGTAAAAGTTTACTTCTGCTCCTACCATAACTTCATCGGGTCCTAAATGCATTGTTCTAATATTACCAAAAAATTCTATTTCTTTATAATCATCTAAAACATCGCTTATAATTTTTATGTCTTCATCTGATGCTGTTTCCCCAATTAATAATTGCATTGTTTCAGTCGCAAGAAAATAAGCAACATAGACAAGTAAAATACCTATTAGCACAGATGCCGCAGAGTCAAAAGTAGGGTTATCTGTTAATAAAGTTAATGTAACTCCGGTTAATGCGATGACAAGACCTATGAGTGCAGCGGACTCTTCAACTATTATTGCAATTGCAGAAGCATCTTTGCTGTCTTCCAAAGCTTTTTTGAAACTTTTTGAATTTGTTTTTCTAAAGTTTTTTAATGCAATTATTAAACTACTTCCTTCAAAAAGAATTGCTCCTATTAAAACTCCATAGCTCCAAATAACGTTAGAGTTATCTAATTCATAAACAGGATACAATAATCTGTGAATTCCTTCATAAATTGCAACTCCGCCTCCAAGAGAGAAAACAAGTATTGCAACTATAAAACTCCAAAAATAAATTTCTTTTCCATGTCCGAATGGATGAAGTTTATCGGGTCCTTTTTTACTATGTTTAATTCCTAAAAGTAGCAATAAACCATTCACAGTGTCAATCATTGAGTGTATGCCCTCTGATAACATTGCAGAGCTACCAGTAAAAAATGCTGCGATAAATTTTAATGTTGATATTAAAACATTTGCAGCAATTGCGGCATAAATTGAGAGTTTTGAACCTTTTGCAGACATTTTTATTAGTTTTTTTTTGCAAATATATAAAAACCTAAATCTTAAGACTAAAAAAATTCTTAAAATTACACCTTTGAAGTAAAATAACAGGTGTATCAAAAATCTAAGTATAGTTAGTTTTGTTAAGGTGCAATGATTAAATATATTACATCAAAAATGTTAAAAAATCTATATTGTAAGTTTTAAAATTTTATTATTTTTTTACAAATCTAAAAGTATTGCTCCCGGATTTTGTAAAAATTTTAATGAAATAAACTCCTTTTGAAAAACTTGAAACATCAATTTTATAATTTGATTTACTTTTGAAAGTTTTTAAAATAAGTTTTCCTGACAAATCAATTATTTCAATGTTTCCATATTCTTTATTATTTAACAAAATATTTAAGATATTACTTACAGGATTAGGATATATTCTATATTCTTTATTTGTTAAACTTTTAATGTTAACAGCATATTGATTCCAAGTGTATTCTTCTTTTATAGTATTTTTCCATGTTCCATCCAACGTTTGAGAATAAAATGAAGTTTGGTTAGTATTTTCATCATAAATATCAAAAACTTTGTAAAAAAGCACCCAGCTACTACCATTCCAATCATATAAAAAGAAAGTTTTTTCTTGATTTTCTACATTATATGTGTATTCATATTTTAAATTATTTCCTGAATTTTGTAAATCAAGTTCCTCTTTGTATTCCAGTAAATCATTTGCTAAATAAAAATATTTTGTTTTTGCAGAATCGTACCATCCGGATTTTGAATTGTCGTATCTTTCAGTAAACTCTTCTTTTATTAAACTATTTTCTGAATAATATTCAAATGATGTTCTTAAATCGTCAAACCATTCATCCCAATAAGAATCGTATCCCCACTCTTGTACAAATATTTTTTTATTATTTATATCATATTCATATTTAGTTTTCCAATTATCTCTCCAATTTCCTGAACTTATAAATCTTTTTTGGAGTTCAAGTGTATCATTATTGTTATTATCATAATAATAGTACGTTTTAAAAAAATCTTCCCAAGTACCATTATTCCAATCTTTATCTTCTTTAATAATTTTTAATCCATTTGAATATGAATAAATTTCCTTATTTCCTGCAGTAAAATATCCAAGAGAGTTACTCCATGTTCTTAAAAAATGAATTAGCTTTTTCCCTTGTTCATTTTTTGTTTCATAGTATGAAAGTTCTGTATTCCAATTATTTGTGTTTGCATTCCATTCTTTAAGTTTATATTCCGAAACAGTATCATTATAAAAATAAGAAATTTCTGCATGATATACATTAACCCATGATTGAGTTCCTTCTCTTTTTTCTTTTGTTTCAATTAAAGTTGGTAAGCCTTTTGAATTTCTTGATTTAACAATCTCAATATAATCAAAATTCCAGCCTGTACTTCCTTGTCCAGTATAGCTTTTAGTAGTATCAAGTAACCAAAGATTAGATTTTATTGTGTTTTTAAGCAATTTTTGTGAAAATTTCTCTAAATTAGAATTTGATTTTTGTGAAAAAGAGATATTTGTTAAAGTAATTATTATTAAAATTGTTGTAAAAAACCTCATGTTTTTAAAATTTAAGAATTAATTAATTTTTAAAAAATTTCAAAGCTATCAGCATCATTACCAACAGGAAACTTCTTTCTGAAAGCATTTAATTCATCAATATTTAATGTAAGAGTTTCTGTTTTTTCTTCGTGAGCATTAATAGAACTAATTGTTTTTCCTTTTGGGTCTATTACCATAGAATCTCCCGAGTGGTAAATATTATTCCCATCGTTTCCAATTCTATTAACTCCAATTACAAAACATTGATTTTCAATGGCTCTAGCTTTTAATAATGTTTTCCAAGCATCGTTTCTTCGTTCTGGCCAATTTGCAATGTAAATTAAAACATCATAATTATTTTTATTTCTGCTCCAAACAGGAAATCGTAAATCATAGCAAATAAGTGGTTTTATTTTTATATTATTAATTTCTGTAAGTAGCAAATCTTTACCTGCCGAATAATGTTTGTCTTCTCCTGCAAATGTAAACAAATGTCTTTTGTTGTATGTTTTATAGGTTCCGTCAGGAAGCATCCAAATTAAAGTATTAAAAAAATTATTATTATCCTTAGTAATAATACTCCCTGTTATTATAACATTTTTACTAGATGAATATTCTGAAAACCAATCAATTAACTCTTTTTCATACTTAGAAAATTTTTCCGGTATCATAGAAAAACCTGTTGCAAACATTTCAGGAAGGATAATCAAATCAGTTTTTTCTTGAATTGAGTTTATTTTTTCCGAAAAACTGTTTAGGTTTTTATTTATATCTTCCCAAAATAAATCTGATTGAATTATTGTAACTTTCAATTCCATTTTATTATATTTTAAACTTACCTTTGTGAAGTCCTTCCATTCCTCTGTATTTTTCTTTTATTTCCTTTATGTCTTTTTCAGTATTTCCGGTAGGTATAAATTCATTTCCAACAAAACCAGCAGTTTTTGTTTTAAAATCAAGAAAACTGACATAAATTGGAATTTTGGCTGCAAGAGCAATTCTGTAAAAGCCGGATTTCCAGTTTGGATTGGGAGACCTTGTTCCTTCGGGGGTTATTGCTAAAATAAAATTATCATTTTTATTTATATTATCTGTAATTTGTTTTACAACTCCTCCCGGATATTTCCTGTCTATTGGAATTGCTCCCCAAGATTTTATTAAAGCTCCCATTGGAAAAAAAAAGAATTCCTTTTTAACCATTATTTTTGGTTCCATACCCATTGCCCAATTATACATTTTTCCGTAAACCATATCCCAAATGCTAGTATGTGGTGCTAAAACACAGACGTATTTTGGTGCAGTAGGAACGTTTCCGATAAACTTCCAACCTTTTATCTTATAAAAAGACTTTCCAATAAATTTTTTAAATGATGCCATATTACTTTTTAATTTGAAAATACAAATATAACTTTTTTAAGAAAATTATTAGAAATTAATAAAAAAACACATTTTTAAATAGCTAAACTTATGTTCTTATGGTTCTACCACAATTTTGTAGCTATTTTTTTTTAATAACGAAAATAGAATTTACTTTTATATACAGTTTTATTAGGTTTTGAAATAAATTAAGACTTTTAAGAATATTTTAAAAAGTATTAGTTAATTATGGAATTATTAAAATTAAATTTTAAAATACCATACATCTTTTTATTTTTGCAAACTAATTTTAAATAGACTCATAAAATTTCTATGTACAGAACAAAATATTTTCAAAATTAAAACGTTTAAATCAACTTATTTAATATCAATTAATTATAAAACCTTTTACAGATGAAAAACTTATTATTATTTATTCTAATATTTGCATTCTCTTTTAATACTAAAGCTCAAAAAGTAAAAGATATAAAAATGAAAACAGAAAACGATTCTTTAAGTTATGCTTTTGGAATAAGCATTGCGGATAATTTATCAAAACAAAAAATAAAAAACTTGAATCCACAAGCTATTGGACGAGCTTTTCAAGATTTTTATGAAAATGCAGCAAAAATAAATGCTGACGATGCAAACAAAATGATACAAGATTTTTTTGAAAATCAAGAAGCTCAAAAACATAAAGAAATAGTTGATGAAGGAACTAAGTTTTTAGCTGAAAATGCCAAAAAAGAAGGAGTTAAAGTTCTTGAAAGTGGCTTGCAATATAAAATATTGACCGAAGGAACAGGTGCAATACCAACTGCTTCTGATAAAGTAAAAGTGCATTATGAAGGCACTTTAATTGATGGAACTAAATTTGACAGCTCCTATGACAGAGGAGAACCAACTGAGTTTGGTGTAACTCAGGTAATTAAAGGCTGGACAGAAGCATTGCAATTAATGAAAGAAGGCTCAATTTGGGAGTTGTACATTCCTTCTAATTTAGCATACGGTTCAAGACAAGCAGGACAAAAAATAAAACCATTTAGCACTTTAATTTTTAAAGTAGAATTAATATCTATTGTAAAATAATAAAATAAATTAATAACATTAAACAAATTTCTCAAATGAAAAAATTAGGATTAATAATATTTTTAGCAGCAATTATTTTTGTTGCAGGATGTAAAAGCGGAGAAAATGCAAATGTTGAAATTAAAACATTTGATGATTCTTTAAGTTATGCAATAGGAAATGACATTGCAAAAAACTTTGAAAGAGGCGAAATTGATACAATGGTAAACCTTGATGTCATGCTAAAAGCAATGAAAGATAGAAAAGTAAAAGACGAATCTGTTATGGATTCATTAGCAATTGCTAATGTTATGATGAAATTTCAGATGAAAATGAGAGCAGAACAAGAAGCAAAAAGACTTGCTCAAAATAAGATTCAATTTAAAGATGTTTTGGAAAAAGGTGAAAAGTTTTTAGCTGAAAACAAATTGAAAGATGGTGTTGTTACTACTGAAAGTGGTTTACAATATAAAATTTTAAAAGAAGGAACGGGTGCAACTCCAACTTCTGCTGATAAAGTAAAAGTACACTACGAAGGTAAATTGTTAGATGGGACAGTTTTTGATAGCTCTTATGAAAGAAAAAAACCATCTGAATTTGGTGTAACGCAAGTTATTCCAGGTTGGACAGAAGCACTTCAATTAATGAAAGAAGGTAGCACCTATGAATTATATATTCCATATAATTTAGCATATGGTGACAGAGGAAGTGCAAGTATTAAACCTTTTAGTGTTTTAATTTTTAAAGTTGAATTATTATCAATTATAAAAAAATAATATGACAACAGGAACAATATATACAGAAAAAGGTAATATGAAAGTTGAATTTTATGATGATGCAACACCCGAAACAGTTGCAAACTTTGTAAAATTATCAAAAGACGGATTTTATGATGGTTTAACTTTTCACAGAGTTCTTCCTGACTTTGTTATTCAAGGAGGGTGCCCACAAGGAACAGGAGTAGGAGGACCCGGTTATTCAATTAAATGTGAAACAAGCGGAGATAAACAATACCATGATAGAGGTGTTCTCTCAATGGCACATGCTGGCAAAGATACAGGAGGGTCTCAATTTTTTGTTTGTCATTCTAGAAATAATACTTCTCATCTTGATGGTGTACATACTTGCTTTGCAAAAGTTGTTGAAGGTCTTGAAGTTATAGACCTAATAAGACAAGGAGATACAATAGAAAAAATAGTAATTGACTAAATAAAAATTTTGTGTTAATAAATAATTAAGTCTCAATGTAATATTGAGACTTTTTTTATAACTTTGGTTTTTTAATCTTTAATTTAATAAAAAATGAGTTTAGAAATTAGCGGAACAATTAAAAAAATTATGGACGAAGTTAGCGGAGAAGGTAAATTTGGGAAATGGATAAAACAAGATTTTGTAATTGAAACAAAAGGTCAGTACCCAAAAAAGGTTTGCTTTTCTGCTTGGGGAGACAAAGCTGATGCTGTAAAAAAACTAAGTGAGGGAGAAACAGTAACAGTTAGTTTCAATCCGGAATCGAGAGAATATAACGAACGTTGGTACACAGATTTGAGAGCTTGGAAAATATCAAAAGGTGGCAGTAGTGAGCAAATCTCAAAAGACGTTCCGCCAGAATTTACAGAAGACGACATACCACCTCTTGAAGAAGAAGATGAAATTCCATTTTAATAGCTACAAAAAATGACATACGAATTTTACGATTTAGTGTAACTCAAATCACAGATAATGAAATTTAAATTTGGTATCTTTACATTTTTACTATTGATGGTAATGTTGATATTCTCTTGTTCTTCCGAAGAAAATATTGATGAAAAAGATAAAATTGAGAATATTTCAAAAAATAATTCAGAAGAAAAAAGAGTCAAGAAGGACTCATTAATTGAAAAAAAGAAAGAAATATTCAAATATATTTGTCCGCAAGGCGATAAAGAAGGGAATTCAAATATTGAAGGAATTTGTGCTTCTTGTGGTATGGAACTGATTGAAAATCCTGATTACCAATAAACTATAATAATCTAATTTTTTCTTAAAGTAAGTTTAAACGTATGAAAACAAGGCTATATATATTAACATTTCTATTAGTTGCATTAGTTGTAACCGGATTAGGATATATAGGGATGACATTATCTTTAAATTATATGCAAAAAAAGTATGTTGAACTACAACTTGACATTAATAAAAGACAGGCAGAAACTATGGCTGCTTTTTTAGAAAATCAGTTAAAAAAAGGACAGTCTAAAGATGATATTAGGCAAAATTTTCAAGAATCCATCAACGGAACAGATGCAGACAAAGGATTTCTTTGTATGTTTGATAAATACGATGCCGAACTAATTTGCCACCCTGATGAAAATAAAATTGGAATGAAACTTCCGAGTACAATGAATTTTGAAAATAACGAAACAGGGGAAGTCTTTAAAACAAGAAATGTTATTTTAGAAGGACTTTCTAGTGGAGGACTTTTTCACTACCCAAACAAAACTGAAGTTGCTTTCATGGTTCCAGTTAAAGGCACTGGCTGGATGCTGTCTGCACATGAAAATATTGAAAGCATAAAATCTGAAATCTCAAATCAGAAAAAGATGTTTCTTATTGGTTTTGGAATAATTAGTTTACTAACTGCTCTACTTTCAACTCTTATGGCAAGGCTTGTTGGAAGAAGGTATGAAAAACAAATTGAAGCCCAAAACATAATTCTTGAAACTTCAAATGAGAAAATAAATATTGCAAATACAGAGCTTAAATCAAAAAATGAAGAAATTAATCTACAAAAAAATATTATTGAAGACCAACACAAACAAGTAAAAAATCAAAATGAAGAACTAAAATCTATAAATGACCAATTAAATGCAAAAAATCAAGAAATTATTTTGCAAAAAAAGGTTATCGAAGATCAACATAAATTTGTTTCAAACCAAAATGTTCAGATAACAGAACAAAATGAACAAATAACAGCAAGTATTCAATATGCAAAAAGAATTCAAGAAGCATTACTGCCTCCTGCATCATTAATTAAACAAGCAATAAATGACTCTTTTGTGTTTTTTAAACCAAAAGATATTGTTAGTGGAGATTTTTATTGGTTTAAAAAAATAGGAAAAAATATAATTTTTGCTGTAGCAGATTCTACCGGACATGGTGTGCCGGGTGCATTTATGAGTATGCTTGGAATTGCATTTATGAATGAAATAGTTACTGATGAATTTCATAATTCAGATTCTTGTTCTGCTTCAACAATATTAGATGACCTAAGAGAAAAAGTAAAAAATACATTAAGACAAACCGGGGAAGATGACCAAACAAAAGACGGAATGGATATGGCTCTAATTCTTCTTAATACAGAAACTCTTGTTTTGCAGTATTCGGGTGCATATAATCCACTCTACATTGTTAGAAACAATAAATTAACAGAAGTACAAGCAGATAAAATGCCAGTTGGAGTATATTTAAAAGATAAAGAATCTTTTTCAAATAAAAAAGCTCAACTACATTTAGGAGATACTTTGTATATGTTTTCTGATGGATATTATGACCAATTTGGAGGAGAGTCCGGAAGGAAATTTATGAAAAAACGATTCAGAGAACTTTTAGAAGAAATTTCTGATAAAGAAATGTCTGAGCAAAAAGATATTCTTGAAAAAACTTTTTATGATTGGAAAGGAGAGAATGACCAAGCAGATGATATTTTAGTTGTTGGTATAAAACTTTAAACTTATTAAGATGTGTAATAAATAGGGGAATACAGAAAATATCTAAGTTAAAAATAAAATATAATTACCTAAAAATAAGCAATTTATATAAAATAAACTAATCCTAATTTTATCAATGCTGTAACAGTCTTACTATGATAAATTTGTTTTTTTTAAACATCAAAATTAGTTAAAAATTCGCCTAAATTTTAATCCTATAAAACAAACTCCCAACAACAGTAAAAACAATATAGAAAGGATAAAGTAAACTTAATACAGGAAAAAAAACAAGATTTTTATTTTGTTTAAAAAAGTTGCTTACATATAACAAAAAGAAAAAATCAACTAAAAATTTAGTTCCAAATAAGATACCTGCAATTAAAAACAAGTCTTTATTAAAAAAAACACTAATTATTAAAGTTCCTAAAATAAAATTAGTAATAAAAACTAATAAGGAAACAAAGATTGTATCAAAATCTTTATAAGATTTACTTTTTGATGCCCATCTAAACCTTTGTTTAAAAAATGACTTTAATGATTTTTCAGCAAATGTATAAGTAATGGCGTTTTTTGATTTTAAATAGTGTATATCCTTAGGATACTTACTTTTAATATTGTGCATTAAAAAAACATCATCACCAGATACTTCTTCAAATTTTAAAGCATTTTTAAACTCATTATAAACTTTTTTTTCATAAATTAGATTTGCACCATTACACATAATAGGACGCTTAATCCCTGCTACACCGGCAGTTGAAGCAATTAAACTAAAGAACTCTGCTGATTGCAAGTTCTCAAAAAAACTTTTCCCTTTCATTAGAACAGGAGCAATAATCATTTTTGGTGTATTTTCAAGATAATAACTTAAAATTGTTTCCAACCATTTTTTATTATGAATACAATCTGCATCAGTTGTAACAATAAGCTCAGTTTCAGACTCTCTAACTCCAAGTTTTAAAGCATTTTTCTTACCCGAAGTTAACCTGTTGGTTTTTAAATATTTATAATTTTTTATTTTGCTAATTGAAGCCAAAAGTACATCCTCAGAATTATCAAATGAACAATCATTTACAAAAATAACTTCAAAAAAATCCGAATTTAAACTTTGTTGTGAAAGACTTTTTAATAATTGGTTTAAATTATTTTCTTCATTTCTAAAAGGAATAATAACAGACAAGTATTTTTTATTTTCAATATCTTTCAAAACTGAATTTGGTTCATAAATTTTTATTTTACTAAAACCAACTAGAAACACTATAATTTGAAAAAAATATAATACAAAAACAAAAAAACAAATTATCATAATAGTATTCATACACACAAAAGTAAAGAATTCATTAACAAATAAATATTTTTTTTTACCTTTATCATTCAATAAAAAAATTTCATGCTATATAGAAACTTTAATAAAGAATTTAATTTTATAACTTCCCGTAGCAGAGGAAAAGGAGGTCAGCATGTTAACAAAACAAATACAAAAGTTGAACTTCGCTTTAATGTAAAAAATTCAGAGCTATTAAATGAAGATGAAAAAGAACTTCTTTTTAGAAATTTGAAAACTAAAATAAATAAAGATGGAATATTACAAATAGTTTCTCAAAAATCAAGAAGCCAAGTAAAAAACAAAAAGAACTGCGTAAATAAATTCTATGAAATTTTAGAAGAAGCTCTAAAAGTTCCCAAAAAAAGAACAAAAACAAAACGTTCTAGAAAATCAATTTTGAAAAGATTAGAAAATAAAAAACAACATTCTGAAAAAAAAGAAAGACGAAAAAAAGATTTTTAACTATAAAAACAAAAAAATATGTTAAACATTGCACTATTTGGACCTCCCGGTGCCGGAAAAGGAACACAATCTGATTTTCTTATAAAAAAATATAATCTTTTCTATATTTCAACAGGAAACTTATTACGAAAAGAACTTGCCGAGAATACAAAACTAGGGCAACAAGCAAAAAGTATTATTGAAAAAGGAGGTTTGGTTTCCGATGAAATTATTGTTCAAATTATTGAAAAAACCATAAAATCTAATTCCGAAGTAAACGGTTTTCTATTCGATGGGTTTCCTAGAACATACATCCAAGCATACATTCTTGAAGGATTAATGATTAAACTAAATTCAAGTTTAGACAGTTTAATAAGTATTGAAGTTAACGAAGAAGAATCTGTAAAACGCTTACTCGAAAGAGGAAAAACATCAGGAAGAAGTGATGATAATGAAGCAGTTATAAAAAACAGATTAAAAGAATACAAAGATAAAACTCTTCCGGTTCTTAATTTCTACAAAGAAAAAGGAAATTATATTGCCGTTAACGGAATGCAAAAAATTACAAAAGTTACCGAAGATATTGAAAAAATTATTGATGACAGATTAAGTAAAAAACTATTAAACATTGTGATGTTTGGTCATCCCGGCTCCGGCAGAGGTTCATTAGGAAAGGCTCTTGCAAAAAAATATCATCTTGAATTTATTGCAACAGGAGAAATGCTTGAAAATGAAATACAAAATAATACTGAAATAGGTAAAAAAATTAAAGAAATTTACGATTCGGGAGACTTAGTTCCCGATGAAATTGTAATTCCACTTATTGAAAAAAAATTAGAAAACACAAAAGCTAAAAGAGGCTTTATTTTTAAGGGATTTCCTAGAACTCTCGTACAATCTTATATTTTAGACGGTTTATTAAAAAAACATGACTCTTATATCGCAAAAATTTTTGATATGAAAGTTGACACATTAGAACTAATAAGAAGATTAGACCAAAGAAGCAAAACTGATGCAAGAATGCCATATGACAGTAGCACTGAAAGAATTGTAAAAAGACTTCAAGAGCACGAAGACAAAACTATTCCTGTTATTGAAAAATACAAAGAAACACATGAAGTTACGCAAATTAATGGAAAACCTGCTTTTAAAGAAGTTCTAAAAAACATATCAAAAGAAATTGAAAATAGTTTTAAAAACTTAAAATAAATGAATCTGTTTTTTAGAGAATACGGAAATGGAAAACCCATAATTATTGCTCATGGACTTTTCGGAATGTCTGATAATTGGTTAAGAATTGCAAAACTCCTTTCTAAAACACATAAAGTATTTCTTTTAGATATGCGAAATCACGGACAATCTCCTCACAGTAAAGAACATACATATAATGCAATGACTCTTGATTTTCTTAAGTTCCTAAAAAAAAAAGAAATGAAAAAAGCAACATTTATAGGACATTCAATGGGAGGAAAAGCTGTCTTACAATTTTCAACTAAGTTCCCCGAAAAAGTTGAGCAAATGATAATTGTTGATATCTCTCACAAAAAATATAAACATGATAAGATTTTTTTGAAATATGCTCTAAACCACCAAGAAATTCTTAAAATTATAATAAATTCAAACATTTCTACTCTAAAAAATCGAAAAGAAATTAATAATTATTTTCTTAAGTTTTTTAAAGATATTTTCATACTTCAACTTCTTCAAAAAAATATTTATCGAAATGAGCAAAAGCAATTCTCATGGAAAATAAATCCAAATATTTTATTTTCAAATTTAAATGAAATTTCAAAAGAAATTATCATCTCCGAGAAAGCAAAACAAATTAAATCTCTTTTTATATTCGGAAGCAAATCTCCATATTTCAGAAAAGAAGACAAAGAACTGATTTACAGAACTTTTTATAATGCGAAAATAAAAATAATAAAAGATGCAGGGCATCTAATCCATATTGAAAAAGAAAAAGAATTCCTTCAAACTGTTACAGAATTTATAAAAACACCAATCAATTAAAAAAAGAAAAAAACATCTATAAATAACTTAAACTGCTTACCATTTACGGAACTTCCACTGCATTCAAAATCCCCGTAATAATATTTTCCGAACTAATATTTTCAGCTTCAGCCTCATAACTTAGTCCTATTCTGTGCCTCATTACATCTTTACAAACTGCTCTAACATCTTCTGGAAATACAGCTCCTCTGTGCTGAATAAACGCATAAGCTTTTGCTGCCAGTGCAAGATTTATTCCTGCTCTTGGAGATGCACCAAAAGAAATTAAGTTTTCAAATTCCGATAGCCCGTAACTCGCGGGATTTCTTGAAGCAAAAACAATATCTACAATGTATTTCTCAATTTTTTCATCCAAATAAATTTCTTTTACTAAATCTCTTGCTCTTAAAATATCTTCAGTTTTCAACAAAGTATTAATTTTTGGGTATGATTTTGCAATATTCTGCCTTATAATAACTTGCTCTTCACTTTTTGTAGGATAATGAATAACAACTTTAAGCATAAACCTATCAACCTGTGCTTCCGGTAAAGGATAAGTTCCTTCTTGTTCAATAGGATTTTGAGTTGCTAAAACCATAAAAGGCTTATCTAATTTGTATGTGTTCTGTCCAATTGTAACTTGTTTTTCCTGCATAGCTTCAAGTAAAGCACTCTGTACTTTTGCCGGAGAACGATTAATTTCATCTGCAAGAATAAAGTTTGCAAAAATAGGACCTTTTTTAGTTATAAATTCTTCACTTTTATGACTATAAATCATCGTACCTAGCAAATCGGCAGGAAGCAAATCAGGAGTAAACTGAATTCTACTAAACTTAGCATTAATAATTTTTGCTAATGATGTAATTGCCAATGTTTTTGCAAGCCCTGGAACTCCTTCTAAAAGAATATGTCCACCTGTTAATAAACCAATAAGTAAACTATCAACCATATGTTTTTGTCCTATAATAACACGTTGCATTTCATTACGTATTGTATCAATAAAAACACTTTCTTGCTTTATTTTTTCATTAAGTTCTCTTATATCAGCCATATAAATAATATTTTATAATTTTGAAAATGCAAATTTAAAAACCTTTCTTGTTATCTAATAATTTTTTTTTTGAAAAAATAATAAAAACTTATAAATTGCAAAAATTTTTAATGCAACTATTTTAAATAAGTTGCGTCTATCATTTATACTAAAATTATTAATTAAAAAAAAATTTATGAAAAAATTATTTTTTACATTACTGACTATAGTTTTTTTTCTTTCTAACGGTTTTGCACAAAAAGGTGTGATAACTCTAAGTTCAGAAAAAAACACTATCGATATAACTGAAAACAGTTATAAAAAGTTAGATTTAACTTTTAATCATTCTCAAATTGGAAGTTTTTCTGTTGAAACAAAAGCAGGAACTTTCGATGAGATTGTTATTCCCGGAGCAAGATTTACCGGAAAAATTGGTGAACCTAAACTTCCTGCCTACAGTAAACTTATTGAAATTCCTTTTGGAGCAGAAGTTTCTGTAAAAGTTAAGAACTATACAGTTCATGAATACAAGCTATCTGATTTTGGAATTACAAATGAAATAATTCCTGCTCAGCCTGATGTTAACAAAAGTGAAGACCCTACAAAAGTAAAATTTCATTATATTAAAGATGCTTATACTTCCAAAAGATATTCTTCATTTGAAATTGCAAATGTAGAAATTCAAGGTATTATGCGTGGTGTTAGAATTGCAAAACTTTCGGTTTCTCCCGTAAACTACAATCCTTCAAACGGAACTATAAAAGTTTATAACAATATTGAAGTTGAAGTAAACTTTACAAATGCAGATGTATCTAAAACAGAGTATATTAAACAAGCAACTTATTCTCCTTATTTTGAGAGTGTTTACAGTAAGTTATTAAATACAAAAACAGTTATTGACGATCATCCTGATTTAACAAAATACCCTGTTAAAATGCTAATTCTTGCAGACAGAATGTTTGAAACAGCATTAGCACCTTATATAGCTTGGAAAACTAAAAAAGGATTTGATGTAATAGTAAATTATACCGATGAAGGTTATAATACTGTTGCTACTATTAAAACATGGATACAAACACATTATGATGCAGGAACACCAGAAAGTCCTGCTCCAAGTTTTTGTTTATTTGTTGGAGACACTCCTCAAATTCCTGCTTCACAAACAGGCGTAAACTCAGGACGTGCAACCGACTTATATTATTTTAGTCAAGACGGTGATTACTTCCCTGAAATGTATTACGGAAGATTCTCTGCAACAACAGTTGCTCAACTACAACCACAAATTGACAAAACTTTATACCATGAAAGATATGAATTTTCAGATCCAACATATTTAGATGATGTAACATTAATTGCTGGTGCTGACGGGACTTGGAATCCTCGTGTTGGACAACCAACAGTCCAATACGGTACTACAAACTATTTTAATACCGCTCATGGTTTCACAAATGTAAACGACTATTTATCCTCATATTCAGGTTGTTATGACAATGATAGAATATCTGTTTCTTTCATTAATTATACAGCACATTGTAATGAAACTTCTTGGGCGGACCCTGCTCTTTCAATTTCAAACGTTAATGCTTTTTCAAATACAGACAAATATCCTCTTGCAGTTGGGAACTGTTGTATGTCTGCTGATTTTGGATACGGAGAATGTATAGGAGAAGCATGGATGAGAGCAGAAAACAAAGGAGCAGTAGCCTATATAGGTTCCTCTCCTTCTTCTTATTGGTTTGAAGATTTTTACTGGGCAGTAGGAGCATTCCCTATTTCAGGAAATAATGACGGCTATGTACCAACTGTTCAAGAAACAACACCAGGAGTTTATGACGCTATGTTTGGTGAAGAATATGTTACTGTTGATGCATCAGTTTTTCTAGGTAATTTAGTTATTACTGAAGTTGATGTTGCAGGTTATCCTCAACATTCTAATCCTCTTTATTATTGGGAAGCGTATAACTGTCTTGGAGACCCTTCACTTGTAACATACAGAACACAAGGGTCAACTAATACTGTAAGCCATTTACCTACTTTGCCAATTGGCATGAGCACATATACTGTAGATGCAGAGCCCGGTTCTTATGTAGCAATCTCAAAAGACGGAGTTCTTCATGGAGCTGCTCTTGTTGACGGAACAGGAAGTGTTGATGTACCAATTACACCTGTTACTTCAGGAGGAGATGTTTATATTGTAGTTACAAAACCTCAATATATTCCTTATATGACAACTGTTCCGGCTGCTGCATTGTCAGGACCTTATATGGTTGTTGCCACTTATAATAATGAAGTTGATTTTGGTCAATCTGTTAATTTAGATATTACTTTAGAGAATGTTGGAGCAGATTTGGCTCCTGCTGTTTCTGTAACAGTTAATACAACAGATGCAAATGCAAGTATCAGTAATCCTACTTTTTCTTATGGAGATGTTGCAGCAGGAACAACTACTTCTGCAAGTACAGGAGTATTTACTTTAACTGTAAATAATGATATAGCAGACCAATATATGGTACCGGTTACAATAACAATTACTTCCGGTTCAGACACTTGGGAACAAACAAAAAATGTAACAGTTAATGCTCCAGCATTATCAATAGCCAATTTAACAATAGCAAATGATGGCAATTCTGACGGAACATTAGATCCGGGAGAAACAGGAGATTTAGTTTTTACAGTTTCAAACACAGGACATGCTGATGCTGTTTTTAACGGAACTCTTTCAAAAGCATCAGACCTAAATAACTATTTAACATTAAATACAACTTCTGTAACAGGAACAAGTATTGCTGCTGGAGCAAGTGCTGATTTTTCTTATTCGGCAACAGCAGATGCAACAACACCTCTCGGTTCACCGGTTAGCGTAAAATTAGATGTTGCAGATGACGGAACAGGAAACTATACAGAAAGTTCAAC
>CAMZKV010000043.1 GCA_947311445.1 uncultured Chlorobiota bacterium
AATCTTAAAAATGCCATGGTGCAAATATAGGGCTAAATAATGAATAAAACAAATATTTTCGCACCATAGATAAAATTTAAAAAAAAATTTAGAAGCCTAATTTTATTGAGTTTTTATGTTCAAAAATTATATTATAGTCAATATTCTGTCAAAGTCAAGAGGCACTTCGTGGTTGTCTTAACACAAAAGTAACAAAAAGTCAAGACTGACAATAATTTATGTAAATTTTTACAAAACACTTCACTAAACAAAATTAAGGTTTCGGTTCTATTCTACAAAATTCCGGAATGCTATAAAGTTCTGTTTTACAAACTAATATAACATATAGTTTTAATGCCGAAACAATTTTGTTCTTAACGTTTCATGTTTTGAAAATTTATCAAAATTTCTTGTAGGTCGTACCTGCAACTTGCAAAACTTCGGCTAAAATTAAAAATCTTCTATTTCCTGAAAGTCCCTAAATAAAAATCGTGCCACCCCAAAAGGTGGCACGAGAACTTATTTAATCTAAACTAAAAGATACTAGAATTCCATTTCTGAAAGACGCTTATAATAATTATATCTCCATTTTGCATTGTCCTCAGCTGCTGCAAATAATTCATCTGCTTGATCAGGGAATGATTTGAACAGAGAATTAAATCTTACTTCACCCAACATAAATTCTTTAAACAATTCAAACTTTGGTGGTTTTGAGTCTAATTGGAATGGATTTTTACCCGCTTCTTCTAATCTTGGGTCAAAACGATAATTAGTCCAATATCCGGATGCAACTGCCATTTTCTCTTCATCTTGTACTTGGTGCATACCTTTTCTCAGTCCATGTGCAATACAAGGTGAGTATGCAATAATTAATGAAGGTCCCGGATATGCTTCTGCTTCTTTAATTGCTTTCATTGTTTGTGCCTGACTTGCACCCATTGAAATTTGAGCAACATAAATATAACCATAAGACATAGAAATTGCTCCTAAATCTTTCTTTCTAATTTTTTTACCGGATGCAGCAAATTTTGCAATTGCAGCTGTTGGTGTTGCTTTTGAAGATTGTCCTCCGGTGTTAGAATAAACCTCAGTGTCAACAACAAGAACATTTACATTTTCTCCTGATGCTAAAACGTGGTCAAGTCCACCATATCCAATGTCATAAGCCCATCCGTCACCACCAATAATCCAAATAGATTGTGTTGTAAGATATTTTTTAAGAGCCAAAATTTCTTTTGCTGTTTTTGATTTTTCAGACTTTAATGTTTCAACAACTTTATAAGATGCTTCTTTTGCACTTGCTGTATCTTCTCTTACTGCAATCCATGCTTCAAAAGCTTCTTTTGTTGATGCAGAAACACCCTCTGCCATCATTTCATTCATTTTTTTCTCAATAATATCACGTTGTTTACGGTTTGCTAATGCCATACCATAACCATACTCTGCATTATCTTCAAATAATGAATTTGCCCAAGCTGGACCCATTCCATTTTTGCTAGCAACATAAGGAGTTGCAGGTGCAGAACCACCATAAATTGAAGAACAACCTGTTGCATTTGCAATTGTCATTGATTCTCCATACAACTGTGTTATAAGTTTAATATAAGGGGTTTCTCCACAACCGGCACAGGCTCCATGGAACTCGAATAATGGTTGAGCAAACTGTGAACCTTTAATGTTTTTAGTTTTGTCCATAACAGTATCTTTATATCCGATAACATCATGGCAATGTTCCCAATTACTTTGTTCTGCACTTTGTTCATCGTCTAAAGGAACCATAACTAAAGATTTTTCTTTTGAAGGACAAACATCAGCACAAGAACCGCAACCGGTACAATCAAGTGTAGAAACTTGAATTCTGAAATTGTATCCTTTTAATTGAGCTTTTCCAGCTTCAAATACCATTCCATCAGGAGCATTTGAAACTTCTTCGTCGGTAGCTAAGAAAGGTCTTATACAAGCATGAGGGCAAACATAAGCACATTGGTTACATTGAATACAATTTGCATTTATCCATTTTGGCACTGTTGAAGCAACACCACGTTTTTCGTATTGAGCTGTTCCTGCTGGTAATGTTCCGTCCTCTCTTCCTATAAAAGCACTTACAGGTATTTCATCACCTTTAAGAGCATTAATTGGATCCATTACATTTTTAATGAAATCAGGAGTATTATCATCTCTTATAACTCCAAGTTGAAGTTCACCTTTTAGGTTTTTCCAATCAGCATCAACTTTTATTTCAACATAAGCCTCGCCACCTTTGTCAACAGCAGAATAGTTCATATTTACAATTTTATCACCTTTTGCTCCATATGATTTTAAAATGAATTTCTTCATCTCACTTTTTGCTTGTTCAAAAGGAATAATATCGGAAATTTTAAAGAAGGCAGATTGTAAAACTGTATTTGTTCTGTTACCAAGTCCTATTTCTTTTGCAATTTTTGTTGCATCAATTGTATAGAATTTAATATTTTTCTCTGCCATTACTCTTTTATAAGCTTCAGGCAAACGATTTACAACTTTTTCTGCATCCCAAGTTGTGTTTAATAAAAATGAACCATTTTCTTTAATGCCTTCAAGCATATCATACTTATAAAGATATGATGAATTTGAACAAGCAACAAAATCAGGTTGTTTTACTAAATAAGTTGAACGAATTAATTTGTCTCCAAAACGAAGGTGAGAAATTGTTATACCACCAGACTTTTTAGAATCATAAGCAAAATATGCTTGAACATATTTATCAGTATTATCACCAATAATTTTTATTGAATTTTTATTTGCTCCAACAGTTCCGTCTGAACCTAAACCAAAAAATTTACCTTCGAAAGTTCCTTTTGGCACTGTACTAATTTCAGGAAGCAATGGTAAGTTTGTAAACCTAACATCGTCAATAATACCAAGAGTAAAATGATCTTTTGGTTCGTTTCTGTCCATGTTTTCATAGATTGAAACAATCATTGCAGGAGTTGTATCTTTTGAAGAAAGTCCATAACGTCCACCAAGAATCATTGGCTCGTTTTCTTTTCCGTAAAAAACGTCTTTTATATCTAGGTATAAAGGATCTCCATTTGCACCAGGTTCAGTAGTTCTATCTAAAACTGTAAGTATTTTTGCAGATTTAGGAAGAGCTTCCATAAAGTATTTAGCAGAGAATGGTCTGTAAAGATGAACAATCATCATACCCACTTTTTTTCCTTGTGCTTGAAGGTGTTCAATAGTTTCTTTTATTGTTTGAGTTACAGAACCCATTGCAACAATAATATGCTCTGCGTCATCATCACCAAAATATGTAAATGGAGCATAATTACGTCCTGTCATTTTAGAAATTTCTTTCATATAATCGTTAACAACGTCAGCGATAGGCAAGTATAAATGACTTGCGGCTTCTTTTGCTTGAAAGAAAATATCAGGATTTTGAGCAGTTCCTCTTGTTACAGGGTCGGTTGATGTTAAAGCACTATCACGGAAACGTTGAAGAGCTTCCATGTCAATCATTGATTTTAATTTATCTTCATCCGGCATTTCAACTTTTGAAATTTCGTGAGAAGTTCTAAAACCATCAAACATATGTAAAAATGGAATTCTTGTTTTTATTGCCGCAAGGTGAGCAATAGGGGCAATGTCCATAATTTGCTGAGCACTACCAGTTGCAAGAATTGCAAAACCAGTTTGACGAACAGCCATTACGTCACTATGGTCGCCAAAAATTGAAAGAGCATGAGCTGCAACGCTTCTTGCACTTACGTGGAAAACTGCAGGAAGTAATTCCCCAGCCATCTTATACATATTAGGTATCATGAGAAGCAATCCTTGTGATGCCGTGTAGGTTGAAGTTAAAGCACCTGCTTGTAATGAACCATGAACAGCACCCGATGCACCGCCTTCTGATTGCATTTCAGAAACAAGAACTGTGTCTCCAAATAAATTTTTCTTTCCATTTGCTGCCCAATTGTCAACATACTCTGCCATGTCAGAAGATGGTGTAATCGGATAGATTGCAGCAACTTCACTAAACATATAAGAAACATGAGCTGCTGCCCAGTTTCCTTCACATGTAATCATTTTTTTGTTTGCCATAATATAATAATTTAATAAAATTTCATTTTTAAAATAATTTACAAAAATAACAAAATATTAGAATAACATACAGTTTACTATTTTTTATATTACTATTTTATAACATATCTAGAATGTGAAATTTTATATAAATTGTTAACCATCTTATTCAAAGTTTATTAAAGTAATAAATTGTTATTTATTAAACGTTTTTTCATATTCTTTATCGGAATATAGTTTTGTTTTGTCAAAAATCCTATCAGTATATAAAACACCTTCAAGGTGATCTATTTCATGTTGAAATATAACAGAAGTAAACCCTCTTACAGTTTCAATAATATCATGTTTCTTATAGTTATCATATTTTATAATTATTGAATCTGACCTATTCACAATTCCTCTATAACCTGGAACAGAAAGGCAAGCCTCCCATCCTTCTGACTTTGCAGGATAAAACTTTATTATTTCTATATTAAAATACACTTCAAAAGGTTCTTCTTCTTTGTCAAACCTTTGCACCCAAATAATTCTTTTATTTATTCCTACCTGGGGAGATGCTATTCCAACTCCCGGATTTGTTTTATCATTACATGTTTCATACATATGACTTACTAGTTTTTCAAGCTTTTTATCTCTTTTGCTTACTTTAAATTTTTTGCTTTTGGAATAAAGAATTGTTGAGTCTAATTTATTTGAAACTAACATTAAAGGCATAATTTTATTTTCATATTTTTTGTTTATAATTTCCTTCTCTGGCGTACTAAATTTTGCAATATTGCAACTTGACATAAAAAAAGAAATTGTAGTAATTATGTATAGTATTTTTTTCATGTTCTAAAATTATCTAATATAAGTTATATTATATAAGTTGTTTATGTATTCGTATTTTAAAAAAATTTGTTGTTGCACATAGGAACATTTGCTTTTTTCAACAAGTAAGCTGTATGCTACCTTATTAGGTATGCCTTTGGGTGTTAAAATCTTTGTCTTGGGTGTTTTATATTTTAAGTTTTAATAGATGTTTTATAAAAAAATCATTGTTGTTCAACTAATTTTTCTTTTTTTCCTTCTTCTTAAATAAAAGATTAGAATAAGTGCGAAAATAATTATAGGCATTACAACTTGCACAATTGCGGATAATTTTATTGTTTTATTTAAAAGATTTGAATGCTCTGTATCGGTATGGGGTATCATATCTAACATATTTCCTGCTGTGGAAATTGCTTTCAAAGATAAATCTCCATCAGGCAAATCTTTATGACAAGAAATACAAACACCTACACGTTCCATTTTTTCTCTCTGATCTTGTGTTAGTGGCGAAGATAAATTCCAATGATGCCCAACAGTTTGAAGTTGCTTTCCGTCTCGTGTAACAATTTGCGACAAATCCATAGGAAGGTCTTCAATAGCATTAAATTGAATAGTTGAGCTGTCAGACAATAGTTCTCCTTCTGCATTTCTTAAATCGGCATATCTGTTACTATCATTTTTAAGCAAATATTTTCCATCATTAATTCCATAACCTAATGTTTTTTGGTTTGTATGGCAGGACGCACAATCACGAGCTTCCTTAGTAACTGTGTGAGGTTGAACAGGAGACATATCAATTCCTCTTTGTCCCATTTTCCCTCCATTTTCAGTGTTTGGTGGAGTTCTCCAAATTTTATTATTTATTATTGACTTTCCATCTTCCCCAATTACTGTTGTTATTTGTTGGCATCCAGGAATAAGAGGAGTTACTCTTCCTTCTCCATTAATTCCTAGTATTGGGTCTTCCCAACGAGTATAAGATCTACTTTCTGTAACCTTTCCTTTTGTTTTTTTATAATCTTCATTTTGAGCGGTTTCACAAGTTTCTCCGTTTGAAAAATGAGCATTTCCTGTTTTAATCCAATCAGTAGCTGTTAGTTGTTTTGAATAATCAACCTTAACATGACAACCATAACATTGTGGTGCCCATGTTGAATGGCATGAGTAGCATTCCATTTTGTCAATATGTTTTCCGATATTTACCATTGCAGTAACTGCTTTTTCGGGATGTTCCCAGGAGTTGTCAGCTGTCATTTTTTTTAGAACCGGAACTTTAAAATCCAAGCCTGAGGCAGAATGAACAATTACATTGGAGTCTTTCTTAACAACATTTCCATATGGGTTTCCTCTGGAAGTTAATAAATAGCCATCTTCAACAGGATATACTGTTGAGAATTTTTTCTGAACATCAAGAAGTTCAGATGTTAAGCCTCTAGGTTTATTACTTAATTTCATACCAAACTCATCTCCATAGCCAATTGGAAGTTCCCAAGGATATTTTTCGGGTGTACCGTGGCAATCTGCACATTCAGTTTCAATCTCTCCAAGTGTAGTGCCTCCAATATTTCCATTTCCGTGCACGGAAATTGTTGTATGACAATCTTGACACATTAAACCTCCCGAAGGATTTCCTTTCCTACTTTTTTTACTATGATGTGCATCATCTTGAATAAAATGATAACGTTTTCCATGAAGTTTAGTTTGTGTGCTGCCATCATCATTCCAATTTGTTGTATATGGTGTTTCCATCATTCCAAGAAATGATACTCCTACCCTTTTTCCTCTATTGTGGCAAGTTGAACAGGTTTCTGAAGGTATGCCGGAATAAGTTTTATCATGAACTTTAACTTTAGTTTTTCTTGAAGATTGGATTGAATGAACTAATGAATGACCAGGTAATTTTTTATTTATCATCTTATCTGAACCTTCGTAAAATCCATTGTCACTGAAAGGAATATGACAAGACGCACAACCCATACCTCTAAAATCGCCTCTTCTTTGCTTACCTCTAACTCCCACATGGCAGCGTAAACACTCTGTCCTTAAATAAGTTAGCACAGCTTGTTCTGGGTGTTCTTTTATGCTATCAACATTTGCTTCGGGCAACTGAATTAAACTATCAGGAAAATTATTAGGATATTCTTTTGCTAAATTGTGCATATATTCCTTATACCTTTCAGAACCAATTCTTGGTGTTTTCCCGTCAGGGTCATCAATATTATAATTTCCATAAATTGCATTTATTCCTTCAAGAGCACCGCCCCAACCCCATAATGCTCCTTGAATTTTACCGGCTTCTGTTTGCATTAGGTTTCTGTGCAAGGAATATGTATGGTCTTCATGGCATTTACCACAAGTTTCTTCATAAGTCCAAACAGAACCTGGATATTTTATAAAATGTTTACCATGTGCTAAGCTCTTATTTGTTAATTCATTTGGGTTTCCTTTATGGCAAACTACACAACCATTTGGGTCTCCTTGTTGTTTCCCTAAATCATAAATTTGTTTTGCCATTTCGCTGTCGTGTTCTCTAATTGGCTCAACTCCATTATGACATGTTAAACATTTTTGTTTTGGAGCAGGGAATGTATCTGTTTTATTAACAAAATTATGGTTAGGAATAATACTTTCATTGTTTGAAACAACTTTATAAGACATATCTGCCTCTTTATGTTTACCAAAAAATAAAGAATATGCAACAAGTAAAATAAGAGTTATTGCAAGAATATAAATGATAATTTTTTTCAATATCTTTGTTTTTAAAAATTAGTTTGTGTTTAAAAATAGAAACTTCTCCAAAGATCTAAACTTTTGGGAAGTAAATAAAAACTAAATATGTATAACCTCATCATAAGCATCTGCGGCGGCTTCCATAATTGCCTCAGACATAGTAGGATGCGGATGGATTGTATTAATTATTTCATGCCCCTTTGTTCCCATTTTTTTTGCAAGAACAATTTCAGCAATCATTTCTGTAACATTTAAACCTACCATGTGAGCACCAAGAATTAAATCCGTTTTTGCATCAAAAATTAATTTTACAAATCCATCTTGATTTCCTGCCGAAGCAGCCTTGCCTGATGCTCGGAAAGGAAATTTACCAACTTTCAACTCGTATCCCTCTTTAATTGCCGCATCTTCGGTTAATCCAACTGATGCAACTTCCGGTGTTGTGTATGTTGCTCCCGGAATATTGGTATAGTCAATTGCATCAGGATTTTTTCCTACAATTTTTTCAACACAACAAATTCCTTCTGCGGATGCTACATGTGCAAGTGCGGGTCCATGCACAATATCACCAATTGCATAAATACCTTCTACATTTGTTTTATAAAAATCATCAACTTTTATTTTTCCTTTTTCAATTTTTATTCCAATTTCTTCAATTCCTATATTTTCAAGATTTGGAACAATTCCTACGGCAGACAACACAATATCAGCCTCAACTTGCAATTCTTTTCCTTTGGAATTTATTGTTGCAATACATCTATTATTTTTAAGTTCAACTTTTTCTACAGATGACTTTGTCATTACCTTAATTTTCAGCTTTTTTAGTGAACGACCAAGTTGGCTTGAAACGTCTTTGTCTTCAATAGGAACAATATTTGGCATATATTCAACCAAAGTTACTTTTGTGCCTATTGCATTATAAAAATATGCAAGTTCTGTTCCTATTGCTCCTGAACCGACAACTATCATGCTTTCCGGTTGTTTTTGCAGTGTTAATGCTTCACGATAACCAACAATGTGTTTTCCGTCTTGTTTTAAATTTGGCAATTCCCTTGAACGTGAGCCAGTTGCAAGAATTATATGTTCTGCTGTAAAATTTTCTTTTTTCCCTTCAAAAGTAACTTCAACAGTTTTGTTTCCTACAAGTTTTCCAAAACCTTGGATATGTGTAATGTTATTTTTCTTAAATAAATATTCTACACCTTTGTTCATTTTTGCTGAAACCTCTCGGCTTCTTTCAATTATTTTTGTAAAGTTTGGTTTTGCTTCTGAAATCTCAATTCCGTAATTTTCTGCATGCTTAGCATATTCGTAAACTTGTGCAGATTTTAATAAAGACTTTGTCGGAATGCAACCCCAATTTAGGCAAATACCTCCAAGTTCTGCTCGTTCAACAACAGCAACTTTTAATCCTAGTTGCGATGCTCTTATTGCAGCAACGTATCCTCCCGGTCCGCTGCCAATTATTATTATGTTGTAGTTCATCTTATATTTTTAAATAGCTTTCAAACTTAAATCTAAACTTTTAATTTGATGAGTTAATGCTCCAACGGAAATAAAATCTACACCACATTCTGCATAACTTCTTAATGTTTCCAAAGTTATTCCTCCGGAAGATTCTGTTTCATATTTACCATTAATTATTTTAACGGCTTTTTTAGTATCTTCAACGGTAAAATTATCAAGCATAATTCTATGAACATTTCCTGTATCAAGAACCTGTTGCAATTCTTCAAAATTTCTCACTTCGACTTCTATTCTTATATCTTTATTTTTTTCTTTAAGATACGAATTTACTTTGTTAATTGCTTGTTTTATTCCTCCGGCAAAATCAATGTGGTTATCTTTAAGCATTACCATATCATAAAGTCCCATACGATGATTTGTTCCACCGCCAATTGCAACTGCAAGTTTTTCAATATGCCGAAGCCCCGGTGTAGTTTTTCTGGTGTCAAGAACTTTTGTTGGCAGGTCTTCAATTAAATTTGCATAAACAGCTGTTTGCGTAGCAATTCCACTCATGCGTTGCATGAAGTTAAGAAGCAACCTTTCTGCTTGAAGTATTGAAATTACTTTTCCTGAAATTGTAAAAGCAATGTCACCAACTTTAATTTTTGTACCATCTTTTATGAAAACTTCCATTTTCATTTCTGGGTCAACTTTTTTAATTATTTCTTTTGTGAGCTCAACTCCTGCAATTATTCCGTCTTCTTTAACAAGAAGTTTCACTTTTCCCTCTTCGTTTTTGGGTATGCAAGATAAAGATGTATGGTCGCCATCACCTATGTCTTCTGCAATAGCTAAATCTATTAATTTGTTAATGTATTTATTATTCATACGATTTTTATGAGTTTAGTTTATTAAATTTTTCTGCAATTTTATTATTTATTTTATTGTAAATTTCATTAATATAATCAGGAAATGGTTCAAAAGAAGCTATTTCTGTTAAAGCAACAGTTTCGCCATTATAAACAAAGGGTATTATTAGCATATTGCCTAGTGAACTGCTCCCTAAACCCGATACAACGTTTATGTACCCTTCGGGAATATCTTTAATTATTTTTATTTTTTTATTTAATGCAACTTGACCATTTATTCCAATACCTGTTTCAAAAATATTTTTTTCTTTTTTTCCGTATAGTGCATAAGTTGCAACAACTTCAAATTTATTTGTTTTTACATTTTTTACATAAGTAATTCCCTGAACAACTCTAAATTCTTGAGCAAATTTGATTAACAAAGATTCTGCAAATTTATTAATGTATGAGTGTTTTTCAATGTTTGACAATATTGACAAAATATGTTTTTCAGATAGTATTGTAGCACTTTTTTTTATCTGCTCAATTGATTCTTTTTTTATATCTTCTTCTGTTTCTTCTTTGTTTTCTTTATAAATTATTTTTGTTGTTGTTGTTTTTGTAAAAACAAGCCCGAATAAGAATAATAAAGAAAGGAAAAGTCCTGCAAAAAGAAAATTTTTAGACATTTTAATACTTTCAACATCTAATTGCTTAAAAATAAAATACATAAAGACAACACTTACTATAAATAATAATGTTGCTAATACTTTTCTAATCAACTCTATATTCATTAGTTTAAACTTAATAAAAAATTTATAATTTCTTTTGAACTTAATATTTTATCAGGTTTTATCTCTTTAATTCCAGCATCTGGCATGGTTCTTACAACAGCATCATCCGGGTTTTGAATAATAATTTTACCCCCATTTTCTTTTATATGCCTAAGACCTACTGCTCCATCTTTATTTGCACCTGACAGCAATATTCCAAGAACCTTATCTTTCAAAGATTTTCCTGCAGAACTAAAAGACAAATCAATAGCTGGACGTGAATGGTTAACAGCTTCTTCTATTGACAAAGCAAAAGTACTATCTGGTTCCAAAAACAAATGATAATTTGCGGGGGCAATATAAATTCTGTTTAATTCAATTTTTTCTTTATCAAAAGGTTCGGATATTTCCATTTCAGATTTGGCAGACAGAGCCTCTTTAAACCCCTGTTTTATATGCCTTAATCTATGCAATACCAAAATTACAGCATAGGGAAAGTTTTTTGGCAATGCCTCAACTATTTCAGTTATAATTTTGAAACTCCCAGCTGATCCTGCTATAAGTATATATTTAATATTATTCACAATCTAAAAAAATATTTTTTTCTTAAATACACTAAGATTCTTATCCACTTTTTTTAGTTTTTTTCCAATTTCACAGTCTATCTTTTCATTTGCACCAATTAAAAGGTATCCTCCTTTTTTAATACTATTTATGATTGTTTTGATAACTTTTTCTTGCAATTCTTTATTAAAATTTAACATCCTATTTCTAAAAATAACAATATCAATTTCTGTTAAATATTTATAATTAAAAAAATCACAAGTTTCATAAATAATTTCACCTTTAAAGTTATTTATTACAGAAATGCAATCTTTATTGCGATTAAAAACACCTTCAATATCTGTAGGCGGACTTAATAATTCAATATTTTTTGTTGAATTTTTTATATGTTTTTCTGTAAAACACTCTTTTTTTAAAATACTAATATGATTATCTGTTACACCTGTTACTATAATCTTTATCTTTTCTGAACTAAAGTTATTTAATATAAACAACAATGAGAATAACTCATTACCATCTGCTATATATGGAAAATGAATTGTTAATTTACCTCTGTTTGTATATTTAGGTAAAATTTTGTTTGTTAGGTAGTTCCACACTTCTGCATCTCTAAATAATTCAAATTGCTGTGCAAAAACAAAATCTAAAAACTGCCCTGCAACATTTGTAAATTTATTTATTTTATAGATAAAATCTGCCTCAGAATGAATGCTGTTTATTTGCATAAACTGCTCGGTTCGTCTTAAAATAAAACTATAGGCATATTTTGAAAAGTCAAAACCACTAAGGCATTGAACTTCTTTTAGGATATGTTTTAATTCTAAATTTCGTAAATTTACTTCTGATACCATTTTAAACTAAACAATAATTTCATTTTTATATTTTGTAAATCAAGCCTTTTGTTTTTAAATTAAAATATTTGATAATTTTTTTTATATTTGTTTTTAATTAAAACGTAAATTTAAACAAAATAAAATAATATGCAATACCCTAAAAAAGTTGATTTGGGAGATATAACTGTAAGAGATGGTTTTCAACACGAAGAAATATTTATTCCAACAGCTGCAAAATTATGGTTATCAGAAGAATTAATACTTGCCGGTTACAAAAAAATTGAAGTTACTAATTTTGGAAATCCAAAAGGGATGCCTCAATTTAGAGACTCTGATGAGTTAATGAAAAGTATTAGAAACAGCAAAAAATTAAAAGACAAATTAGATGATGTAGAAATAACTGTTGTTACAATCAGAGAACGTGCAATAGAACGTGCAATACAAGCAAAAAAAGAGGGTTGGGGACCAGACAGAATATTGCTTATGGTTTCAACAAGTGAAACTCACCAGTTTAAAAACTCAGGTCTAAGCCATGATGAATATTGGAAAATGAGCGAAGAATACATAAAAAAAGCTCATGATGTCGGTATTAAAGTTAATGGAACAGTAAGTACAATTTGGGGATGTCCAATGGAAGGTCCTACAAAAATGGAAGATGCCGTAGAATTTACAAAAAGATGGTTAGATATTGGTGCAGATGACATTGAACATGCAGACCATGATGGTTCAGCTTCGCCAGATAGAGTTTACAAATATTATTCAATGCTGTTAGATGCCATTCCTGACTCATCCAAACACCTTGCTCACTTCCACACAACAAGAGGTTGGGGATTGGCAAATGTTTTGGCTGCCCTTCAAGCAGGAATTACACGCTTTGAATCTACTCTTGGAGGAATAGGAGGGCAACCAGCAAATTTTGTTAGTGGTGTTCCTGTTTCTGGCACAGGTAAATATTATTACAAAGACCCCAACGGTGTTGGTCTTGTTTCAACAGAAGATATGCTTGTTATGATGGATGAAATGGGTATTGAAACAGGAATAAATATTGATAGAATTTTAGAAATTGGAAATACTGTTGAAAAAATCGTTGGCAGAAGACTTCGCTCTGAAAGTATAAAAATGGGAAGAATTCCGAAAAGTTTGTCAGGAAGAAAATAATATAATCTTATAATACCAGACCCTGTGGGTTTTGGAAACCCACAGGGTCTTTCCCTTAAAAAAATGAAAGAAAGAAAGAGTGGAATACTACTACATATAACATCATTACCCGGAAAATACGGGATTGGGACATTTGGAGAAGAAGCATATAAATTTATTGACTTCCTTTTTGAGACCAGGCAAACATACTGGCAAATATTACCATTAGGGCATACAGGCTTTGGAAACTCGCCATACTCTTCCTATTCTACTTTTGCAGGAAACCCTTTGCTTATTGATATTGACGCTTTACCGTTCTCTAAAAACACTTTGCAAACATCATTTCAACAAAAGGTAGATTACGAAAAGGTTAAAAAAGAAAAAATACCTGTATTATATAAAATTGCTGAAAAGTTTTTAAACTCTGGAATTAGTAAATCTTTATATGAAGATTTTAAAAAAGAACATAAATTTTGGCTTTCAGATTACGCATTTTTCATAGCCTTAAAAGATTTGCACGATGAAAAACCTTTGTCTTCATTTCCAAAAGATATAAGGGGAAGAAAAGACAAAACATTACAAGTGTATCGTAAAAATTTGAAACAACAAATAGAGCAAATTCAGCTAATTCAATTTTTTTTCTTTGACCAATGGTTTAAACTTAAAAAATATGCCAATGAAAAAGGCATAAAAATTATTGGAGATATTCCCTTTTATGTAGCAGGAGACAGTGCTGATGTATGGGTAAATCCAAATATTTTTTTGTTAGACGACAAGCACAAACCCATAAAAGTTGCAGGTGTACCTCCCGATTATTTTTCAAAGACAGGACAATTATGGGGAAATCCTGTTTACGATTGGGATAGTTGTAAAGAAACGAAATATAAATGGTGGAAAGAGAGAATTAAAATAAACCTTAAGATGTTTGATATTGTTCGCATTGACCATTTCAGGGCTTTTTCGGAATTTTGGGCAATACCTTTTGGAAATGAAACAGCAGAAAATGGAGAATGGTTAGCGGGGCCCGAAGATACATTTCTAGATGATATACTTCAAGAAAAAAACAAAATAATAGCCGAAGATTTGGGAGAGTTATCTGTAGGAGTTGAACATATTTTAAAAAAATATGATTTGCCTGGTATGAAAATTCTACAATTTGCTTTTAATTCCGGAGCAACAAATCTGTTTTTACCTCACAATTACACAAAAAATAGTGTCGTTTATACAGGAACACATGATAACGACACCTGCTTGGGAGTTTTTGAAGATTTTCAAGAACATGAAATAAAGTTTTTCAAAGATTATTGCGGTTCATTTGACATGAATTTAGCATGGTTATTAATTAAAATTGCTTGGGCTTCAGTTGCAAATACAGCAATTACACCTCTTCAAGATTTATTAAAACAAGGGAAAGAAAAAAGAATGAATACTCCCGGAACAATTGGAAACAATTGGGAATATCGATTTGAATTTACCGAAATAGAAGAATCCCATAAAATATTTTTAAAGAAGATTACAGAAATTTACGGAAGATGTTAATTTAAAAAAATACAAAAAAATGCCATTAGACGATAGAGAAGCACATAAAATACAAACCACTATTTCTGAAAAAGAAAAAAGTATAAAAACAGAAGATTCAAATTCTTTTTCTTCAAACGTATCCAGCTTCTTTCATAGCATCTTTAATATTCATGAAGGTACAGACATTGCAGGAACAATTGAAACTATAAAAAAAGATATTGTTTTTAAAGGTAGAAGTATTTGGATATTAATTGCTTCTATATTTATAGCATCTATCGGCTTAAATATGAACTCAACAGCTGTTGTAATAGGTGCAATGCTTATTTCTCCTCTAATGGGACCAATTTTAGGTATAGGTTTATCGGTTGGAACTAATGACTGGAATACATTAAAACGATCAGGTAGATTTTTTTTTATTGCAATTACAATCAGTATAATAAGCTCAACAATATATTTTCTTATAACACCTCTAAAAGAAATAAATTCTGAACTATTTGCCAGAACACAACCAACACTTTTGGATGTATTAGTAGGTTTGTTTGGTGGAATGGCAGGAATAATTGCAGGTTCAAGCAAAGATAAAACAAATGTTATTCCCGGAGTTGCAATTGCTACTGCACTTATGCCTCCTTTATGCACTGCGGGTTATGGTTTGGCAACTTGGCAAATGACATATTTCCTTGGAGCACTTTACCTCTTTTTTATAAATTCAGTTTTTATTAGTGTTTCAACTTTTATCGTTGTAAAATACTTACGTTTCCCCGTTATGAACTATGTGAGTCCTGTAAAAGAAAAAAAAATTAGACTATACATAATACTTTTTGTTATAATAATAATACTTCCAAGTGCACAGATTTTTTGGAGTGTTATACAAAAATCAAGGTTTAACTTTAGAGTTGATAATTACATTGAAGAAAACTTCAATAAATATAAGTCAGATATTATTTATACCAACATTATATATTCCGATACAATTTCTTATATTGATATTTTTATGACAGATCAGGTATTATCGAAAGCCCAAATTAAAGATTACAAGGAAATGTTACCTGCGTACGGCTTATCAAAAAAAGGTTCCGGAATAATTGTTACCGACTCAACCTGTCTAACAATTCATCAAGAAAAAAACAACATAGATACACTTGTTCATAAGATTGACAATCTTGGCGAAGATATTCATAACAAACTACGTATGGAAATACTTGAAGATATTTACAAGAAACAAGAAGGTATAATTCAGGGAAAAAATTCAAAAATAGAATTTCTTGAAAATCAACTAATTAGAATTAAAAAAGACACTTTTCCATTGCAAAGTTTAAAAAAGGAGCTTGCAGTTCAATACCCTAAAATTAAACAATTTGCATTTGCAAAAACCATTCAATTAAACTCTGTAAATACTTATGATACAATACCTACTATTCTTATTAGTTGGAATAAAGGAACTTATAATAGTTACAGTAGAAAAAAATCAAAAACATTAGAAAAGTGGTTAAAAATTAGGCTCGAATTGGATACTTTACGTGTTGTCAAATACTAAAAAATAGCCCTAACACTAACACCCCCAGAATGAATAACTTTGTTATCTTCCGATTTTCTGCCTGAATAATTAAGTTCTAATTGAAGGTATTTTGTAAGCTTTTTAAACCACATTACAGACCAAACATAATTTTTGCCGGCATTTAAA
>CAMZKV010000044.1 GCA_947311445.1 uncultured Chlorobiota bacterium
ACAACAATTAAAACCGAAAAGAAAGGAAAGTATAATAATTTACGATTATTATTAAATATTTTTGTATTATAAAAAAATAGATATAAAAACAGAATTGCAAAAATTGAACTTACCAAAATAAACTGCCCTGAAAACACTAAAATTCCATTAGAATGAGAATCATATTCTGCCAAATATTGCCTTTTTAAGGATGTAAGTATTTGGTACTTATCATCATTAATAAGTTGTCCTTTATATATTATACGTTCTCCGGCTTGTACCATTCCTCTTACAGGAGAAATGCTTTCTAGCAATTGTTCTTCTGCTTTTTGAGTCATTTGCTTATCATAAATTACATTGTATTTTATGTAATTTGAAAAGTTAATATATGGCAAAGGAAAATCAAATTTAGATTTTAGATTAGAATAAAATTTTACTATTTCATTGTATGCTTTTTTTTGCGTATAAATCTGCTTAGAAGGATATGATTTCGCAATATTATCTTTAATAATAAAAACTTCTGAACTTTCGGGTATTAAGAGTATTTCATCCGAAATTGGCTCAAAAATCCCTTGTTTATAAAAAGATATAATTTTATTTCTTAAGTCTTTCTTAATTTTTGGTACGTTTTGTTTTAAGTCCAAAGTTTGTTCCGTATTTTTTAATCCGGATAAAATGTTGGTAGCGAGTAAATCAAATTCTGAATTAAATTTTTCAAGAACAAAATTTAACATTTCAGCATTATATTTAAAATACGGCTTAGTGTTTTTTAAAATACTATCTCTTTCCTGTTTAAAAACATCATCATTTTTATAAACCGGAAAATCATATTCTGCTATCAAGTTTTCATGTTTCCATGGCTCTCCTTTTTGAAATTCATATCCAAATTTATTACTATTTGGCAATAAAAACACAGTTATAACAGATGCGATTAAAAATATTAGTATCTTAAAGAATAAATTAAATTTATCTAACATTAAATATATATTTTTAAGTTTTTAAATTTAGCGTAAAAATAAGTATTGAAATCGAGAAATAAAAATGTATATTTTTATAAAAAAAGTCATTTATTATTTTTTTTATTATTTTTTATTTATTTTTGCCTCTCAGTAATTAATTATATCTATAAAATTCTAATACAAATGGAAGAACAAGTAACTGACGGAGCAAATAAATTCAGAGATAATATTTTTACAAGTTCTGTAAAAGCTGGAAAAAGAACATATTATTTTGACGTTAAAGAAACGAAAAGCGGAGAAAGATATATTACTGTTACTGAAAGAAAACGCAGATATAATGATGACGGTAGTTTTAAAGTAGAAAAACATAAAATATTTTTATACAAAGAAGATTTTGATAAATTTGCTGATGCTCTTGATGATGTAATTGAATTTATTGAAACAGGAAAAATGCCTGAGAAGATTGAAGAAAAAGAGGAAGATAAAGTTGAAAAATTAAAAGATGAGTTTACTAATGTTAAATTTGAAGATCTTGATTCTGACATAGATTAATTTGTAAAAAGTAAAATTTTACAAATATATATTTAGTATAAATACTTTTTAAGGTAAATCATAAAAAAACAGCTTAAAAGTTAAGCTGTTTTTTTATATGCAAATATGTAATACTCTCTAAAACTCTGTTATTACTTAACTTTTGATAAATTATATGAAATTATAATTCCTAACAAAACAGAACCAAAAATAAAAGAAAAGCCTATTAAATATTCAGCAAAAATAAGTTTACCGATACCAAACAATGTAAGCATAACCATTAAACTTCCGGCAAACCAATTAAAAAACAACCTTCCATATCCTGTATCACTTTTTACATCAGGTAATTTTTTAGAAATACGTCGCCAACCATAGCCTCCGGGATGTACTTTTTTATAAAATGAATTTAATTTTGCTTCTTTTTCAGCTTTAGTAAGAAATGTAACAGAAATCCAAACTATTGATGACCAAAGTACAATTAAAATTAAACTTAACTCAAAATCATTTTTAAGCACATCTAATCCAAAAACATAAGTTAAAACAGGATAAATAATATAAGGTGCAATCATTGCTGAAATTTCGGACCAAGCATTAATTCGCCACCAAAACCATCTTAACAATAATACTAAACCAATACCTCCGCTCATTGCAAGAACAAATTTCCAAGCATCACTAATTCTGTCAAACTGAGTTGTTATAATTATTGAAAAAATCATCAATAAAAAAGTTGTAATTCTTGATACTTCTACATATTTCCTTTCATCTGCATTTTTATTAATGAAAGGTTTATAAAGATCATTTACAATATATGAAGTTCCCCAAACTGTTTGCGATGCAATTGTTGACATATAAGCAGCAAGGAAAGCTGCAAAAAGCAAACCTAATAATCCTGCAGGTAATAAATCTCTAATTAACATAACATAAGTTGAGCCTTTATCTGCAACATCAGGATATAAAATTAAAGCAGCAAAAGCAGCAATAATCCATGGCCAAGGTCTTAGAGCATAATGAGCAATTTGAAACCATAGAGTTGCCAATACAGAATGTTTCTCATCTTTTGCAGACATCATTCTTTGTGCAATGTAACCTCCACCGCCGGGTTCTGCACCTGGATACCAACTAGACCACCATTGAACGCCCAAATATGCAATAAATGCAGTAACTGTCATTTTTAAAATACCTGAAGCTCCTCCTGTTACATCTTTTTCGGAATTTATATCAGGAAAAAAATCAAAACTCCATTCCGGCAATTTCTCTTTTAAACCGGCAATACCACCAACATCTATATGATTAACTGCAAAAACAGCAAGAATAATACTACCGGTCATTGCTATTACAAATTGAAAACTATCAGTTAAGGAAACACCCCACAAACCAGACAATGCAGAATATGCAGTAGTAAATAACATTAATCCTGCAACTGCAACAAGATGCGAACTAAATTCAATTCCAATAAAAGAAAATTCTTGTGAACCAAATATACTAAATTCCGGAAATAAAACTTTTAAAATTTTTACCATTGCAAGATTTACCCATGCAATTACTATTGTGTTCATAAAAATTCCAATATAAACAGCTCTAAATCCTCTTAAAAAATTTGCAGGTCTTCCTGAATATCTTAAATCTACAAATTCAGCATCTGTAAGAATACCGGAACGCCTCCAAAGTCTTGCAAAGAAAAAAACAGTAAGCATTCCGCCAAAAAGCATATTCCACCAAAGCCAATTTCCGGCAATACCGTTTTGTGCAACAAGTTCGGTAACCGCAAGAGGTGTATCTGCTGCAAAAGTTGTTGCAACCATACTTGTTCCCGCAATATACCAAGGCAACTTCCTCCCACTTAAAAAGAAATCAGCCATTCCTTTGCCTGCTCGTTTAGACATATACAAACCTATGCCAATACTTACAAAAAAATAAACTCCAATAATTAACCAATCAATAAAAACTAAATTCATTTAACTTTATTTTAAATATTTAACAAACATAACAATTTTCATTTTAATTTATGATAAATTATAAAATTCAAGAAATAAAGAAATATAATAAACTAACAACTAATAAGTAGTATTTATTGATGTTTACTAACTTATTAACAATAATAAAAATATTCTTGGCATACGAATTGAAATATATAAAATAAATCAAACAAAAAGGAGGAAGCTATGAAAAACTTAATTATTACAATCATTATTTTAGGAGCAATTATTTTTGTCCCAAAATATTCAGATGCCCAAAGACACTACAGAACAGATAATACTTCTGAATTAAAACTAAGAATGTACGACAATGCAATATACGAAGTTATTTTTGACAGAAAAATTTATGAAATTTCTAATTCTTTATTCAGAATTTCAAATGTAAGACCCGGAAACCACAGAATTATTGTAAAAGAAATATACGGAAGATATGGAAACCAAAGAATAATTTTCAGAGGGAACATAAACATTAGTCCTCGTTCAATAATTACCGCTAGAATAAATAGATATAATAATCTTATTATTACAAGAGTTAGCCCTGTTTATGATGATGAATATGATGATTATGATGATAGTTATTACAGAAAACCACTTTTAGACTTAGCAAGATTAAAGAATTCATTAAGAAGAGCAAATTTTGAAAGTGATAAGAAAAGAATTGCAAGACAAGCAATTTCAACTCACAGAGTTCGTGCAAATCAAGTATATCAAATTTTAATGATGTTCAGTTTTGAATCTACAAAACTAAAAATTGCAAAATTCTCATACAGATATTGTATTGACAAAAGAAACTATTACAGAGTAAATGATGCTTTCACATTCAGTAGTAGCATAAGAGAATTAGACAATTACATAGGAAGTTATCGTTCGGACTATTATGATGACGACTGGGAATATTACAGACCAAGATATTAAACACATACCATGACAGCGGTTAAAACAAAAAACCCTGTCAGAGGTTAGAAACCCTGACAGCGGTTAAAACGAAAAACCCTGTCAGAGGTAAGAAACCCTGACAGCAGTTAAAGTTAAAAAACCTGACAGCGGTTAAAATTAAAAAACCTGACAGCAGTTAAAGTTAAAAAAAACATTCCCTTAAAAAATAAAATCATTTAAAACTATAATATTTACACTAACAAAATTTAAAAATATTCAATTTTATTAAGTTTTTTTTAGTAAATAAGTATTTTTTAATACTTTTGTCGTTCGATTTTTTAACAGAAAACAAAATGGCAAAGAAAAAGCAAAAAAAAATAGATAATAGTTTTGAAAATTTAGAAAGTTCAATATCAAGAACCGAACAATTTATTGAAGACAACCAGAAACTTCTAACTATTATATTTGGAGTACTTGTACTTATAGTAGGTGCATATTTTGCATACACAAAATTTGTAGTAGAACCCCAAACTATTGAAGCACAAGAACAAATTTTTACAGCACAACTCTATTTTGAAAGAGACTCTTTTGATTTAGCACTTAACGGAGATGGAGACTTCCCAGGAGTTCTTGGAATTATTGACGAATACGGTGCAACAAATGTTTCGGAACTTGCAAACTACTATGCAGGAGTTTCATATTTCAAACTTGGAGAATATGATAATGCAATAGACTATCTATCAGACTTTTCTACAAGCGACAAGTTACTTTCTGCAGTTTCAATGGGAAC
>CAMZKV010000045.1 GCA_947311445.1 uncultured Chlorobiota bacterium
CGGTTCAACAACTATGGTCATACGTTCCTGCGATTCGGAAACAAAAATTTCCCAAGGTTTAAGTCCGGAATATTTCAAAGGAACTTTTTCGAGATTTACGTGTGCTCCGCCTGTAATTTCGGCAAGTTCGCCTACGGAAGATGACAAACCGCCTGCTCCGTTGTCGGTGCTTGATTTTATGAGACCTTTGCGAGTTGCAACTATCATAAAATCGGAAAGTTTTTTTTGCGTTATGGGACTTCCTATTTGCACAGCGGATTGCGGCGATTTTTCGTTTATTTCGGTTGATGAAAAAGTTGCTCCGTGAATACCGTCTTTCCCTACTCTTCCGCCTGCCATAATTATTCTGTCGTTTAGGTCAATCGGTTTTTCCCAAGCATTTTTGCCTAGATAGTTATCAGGCATAATTCCGCCTGTACCACAGAAAACCAGAGGTTTGCCGGCATATCGGTCGTCGAAAATAACGGAGCCGTTTACGGTAGGAATTCCGGATTTGTTGCCGCCGTCTTCAATGCCATTAACAACTCCCTCCATTATTCTTCGAGGATGAAGTTGCCCTTTTAATAATTTCCTTTTATAATTTGGTGGCCCAAAACACAAAACATTCGTGTTAAACATAAGTTCAGCACCGCCTATTCCTGTTCCCATTATATCGCGATTTACACCGAGAATTCCGGTAATTGCACCGCCGTAGGGGTCAAGAGCCGAAGGCGAATTGTGCGTTTCGACTTTCCAAACAAAAAGTTTATCTTTTGTTGCCCGAACGGTTCCGGCATTATCGTCAAAAACTTTTATAAGCCACTTATTATCATTACGTTCCAGATGCTCTTTAATTTTGTCGGTTGAGCCCTTTATGTATGTTTTGAAAAGCGAATTTATTATTTTTTTATTGCCTGTTTTTTTATCTTCAAACGTTATTTCGGCATTAAATTCTTTGTGTTTGCAATGTTCCGACCAGGTTTGTGCAAAAACTTCAAGTTCAATATCGGTAAGTTTTTCGGAAAGTCCTTTGCTTTTTCTTTCGGCAATTACTTTTTCGTCTTTAAAATAATTGCGTATTGCTTTCATTTCTTCAAGATTTAAAGCAAGAATTTTATCTTCGGAAAGTTTTATAAGTTCGTCATCAGAAATATCCAAATTAATTTCTTCAACGGTTTCATCGGTTTGCATTTCAACTTTCGGTATGTAAGGCGTAAAATTAAAATTACCTTTTTCTCTTGTAAATACTTGAATATGATTTATTAACGGATTTCCGAGAAATGCTTTTGCTATTTCCGTAAGTTGTTTTTCGGATAATTTATTTTCGATATAATAAATATCTTGGGTAAAAATATGCTGAACATTAATATCAATTTCTTGATTTAGAAAATCTGCCAGAGCCATTTGTGCAGACAGCCCGATATCATCGGTTACGCCGGGAAGTTGTGCAACGGCAATCAAACTTTGATATTTTTTGTTATCATACACCTTATTAATAAGAACATCATCGGTGATTTTGTTTTTAAGGCAATTTTCGGCAAAACTTATGAAATTGTTTTCGATAATTTCATAATCAACGGAATATAGTTTTGAAGTTTTAATTTCTCCGGTATTTATATTGAGTTGTTTTTTGCATTTTTTTTGAATGCTTATGCCCTTTGTATCTTTGTATTCGGGCTTTATGTGAGTTTGTATGCTGTTCATTATTTTATTTTTTATCCACAAAGGACACAAATAATTCACGAAGTTCACAAAGTTTGATAATTAAATATTATAGTGTCCTTTGTGAGTTCTTTGTGTTCATAGTGGTTTATTTATTATGATAAAAAAAGTCTGCCGTAAGGGCAAACTTTCTAATATTGTTTTTCTAATTTAAAAGTCGGAAATTCGACTTGTATATTGCTGCCGGCGATTACTGTGCCGGCTATTCGACAGTCATAATTCATTTGTTTTGCTTTTTGTAAAATATTATCGGTATATTTTTCATCTGCGACTAATAACATTCCGTTGCCCATATTCCACCAAAGATAGGCATCTTCGTTGCTTACGTTCCCAAGTTCTTGTATTTTAAGCATTTCGGGAAGCGGTTTAAACAAGTTGTTGAGTTTTGCTCCGACATTATTCAGTTTTAATGCTCTTCGCAGATTGTCAAAAACTCCGCCTCCTGTTATATGCACAATGCCCTTAAGTTCTGTTCCCGATGCAATAATTTCATTAATTAAAGGAGAATAAATTAAAGAAGGTGTCAGCACTTTTTCGCCCCAAGTTGTTTTATTGTCGTATGGTTTGTTATGCCATTCTTCTCCGAAATTTTGTTTTAAAATTCTGCGAATTGATGAGAAACCATTGCTTCTGAAACCTCTGCTTTTAAGTGTAAATATTTTTTGTCCTTCTTTTATATTGCTTCCGTCGATTGCTTCTTTCAGATTTTCGGGTAAAATTCCTATTGCGGTAGAGCTCCAATTAAAGTGCATTTTGTTTCCGTAACCGCCTATTCTGTCGCCGAGTTCGGCAATTTCGCCGCCTGTAATCGTAATTCCGGCAAAATTACAGGCATCTCGCAAACCTTTCATCAGTGCATCAATTATTTCTGTATCAAGAAAATCAACATCAATGACATTTGAAAGATTGGTCGGCTCGAAACCCATTGCGGCAAGGTCATCGGCAACCATTGCAACAAGGTCGTAGCCGAGTGTATTGTATATGCCGGTACGCTCAGCTAATTCGGCTTTTGTGCCAATACCGTCGGAACCGATGCCGATACGTTCTTTTCCGAAAATTAATAAGTTTGAAAATCCGCCTTTTGATTTTGAGGCGACGGCTCCTCTCTTTCCTTTTCTGTTTTGGAAAGTCTCAATCGCATAGTTGTAGGCGATTTTTGAGGACTTGTTTCCGAGCTCTATATCAAGCCCGCTCTTTTTTTGCATAAGTTATTTTAAAACTATGTATTAAGAAAGTACAAAAGTATGATTAAAGTTTGTAAAGAGCAATTGAAATTGTAAAGTTTTTTAACTTTTTATTAACAAAGAACGGATAAGAGTTCATAAAGTTAAAAGTTCATAAAGTTAAAAGTTTGTAAAGTTTATCTTGATTTTAATAATTTAATATATTTTTTAACAATATCATTCGGAACGGCAACTGCAAGATTATAATGTTTAATTTTCCATTTTCGGTTTTTATAAACAAGCACTCCGGAACCTCTGCAATCTCCCATCCAAGTATCCAAAATTTCATCGAACCAAGCAATTTTTCCGGTTTCTGAAATGTATATATGTCGATTTTTCGGTTTAAAATTCCATGCTTTTCCTTTATCGAAATATGGTTTACAAAATTTGTAAAATTCTTGCTTTGTCCAGCGTTCGCCGTCATCTGTTCCGAGATAAACAGCATCTTCGGTAAATTTATTGAAGTAGTTTTCTAAATCGGCATTTGCTGCGGCTTTGTGCCAATTATCAAGGAGTTGATTTATTTTTTGTTCTGTTTTATTTTTGTTTGAAACAGCAATATTTGCAGTATTACATGCAAAAACAAACATTATTAATATTACAGAAATATATTTCATTCTACTATTTATTTTCAAATTTTATAAGCATTATAATTTTCCATCCCACTCATTATAAAACTGATTTAAAAACATTTTCATAAAATTATGACGTTTTTCGGCAAGTTTTTTTCCTGTTTCGGTATTCATTTTATCTTTCAAAAGAAATAATTTTTCGTAAAAATGATTAATTGTAGGAGCTGTGTTATTCTTATATTCTTCTTTGCTCATATTCAAATTTGGCTGAATTTCAGGATTATAGATTTCTCTTTTTTTATATCCTCCATAGGCAAATGTCCTTGCTATTCCTATTGCCCCAATTGCATCTAATCTGTCTGCATCTTGAACAATGGCAAGTTCTTTTGAATAATAATTGCTTTTTTTATGACCTCCAAGGTAGGATATGTTTTCAATAATTTTTACAACAGATTCAACAATATTATTTTCTATATTTAATGAATTAAGAAATATTCTTGCTTTTTTTGCTCCTATTGTTTCATCTCCATTATGAAATTTATGGTCGGCAATATCATGCAATAATGCTGCAAGTTCACAAATTAAAATATTTGCTTTTTCTGTTTTTAAAATAAGTTGTGTTGTTTTTAAAACTCTGTAAATATGCCACCAATCGTGCGAGCCATCTGCTTCTGCTAATGTTTCTTTTACAAATTTTGTCGTTTTATTTATTATTTCAATTTTATTCATCTAAATGTCAATAAGTTATTCTTCTTCATTTTTCTTCTCTTCTGTAAAATCTATATTCCCATATATTAAATTATGAAATTCTTTTAAAACAAGAATAATTCTTGGTCCCCAAATTTGTTCAAAATTATTTTTACACTCCCACAATGCCTCAGTAATAGCGTCTTCATTGCCAAATTGATATATCTGAGTAAAATCCTTTAAATCTTGAAATGTATCTGTTAAACATTCAGAAATACTAACATTTAAAACACTATTGGGGTCTAATGGTTCTCGCAGTTCGGAGTATGTCTCTAAACTTCCTAATTTTTTAGAAATACCTGTATCAATAAAATGCCAATCTGCTTCATTTACAAAGCTTTCTGTATTAGCATTTGAAATATCTTTGGGTTTAGGTAAAATAATTGCTTTTAAATGCAGTAATGTTAAAATGTTATATGTTTGCTTAACAAACTGTTCTCTTGTTAATACATTTAAACTTTCTAAAAGCATACAATATTCATTTGCAACTGTTACAAATTCTATAACTTCTTTTGAATATATAATTTTATCCGGCAAATTTTGAGTCATAATAATTCATTATATTAAACATATTTATTTTAAAACTGGAAATATATAAATGGCTGTAAATCAGCTGTTCTTGCTTGCCAAATTATAAAAACTGCAATTATTACTGCTGTTGCTTTTGCCCATTGCGGTAAATTAATAAAAATTGTTTTATACAAATCTTTTATTCTTACCGGCAACCAATGAATAATCATTGCAATAAGCATCAAAACAAAAACATTTTTATAGGCAATAATCATTTCCCAAATCTGATTTATATGCACAGCATGAGTAATTTGATACATAATATTATTTGCAACTTCCATTGTTTCAGATCTAAACCAGATTCTTGTAACAGTAATAAAGTTAAAAGTTAAGAAAATTGCATAAAACCTTATTGCTAAACTTTTACTATCTCTAAAAGGAGTAATTTTTCTCCAATTTTTATAAATCACAAGTCCAATACCATTAAGACCTCCCCAAATAACAAATTGCCAACTTGCTCCATGCCATAATCCTCCAAGCAACATTGTTAGCATTAAATTAAAATTTGTTCTTAGATTTCCTTTTCTATTTCCACCTAATGGAATATAAAGATAATCTTTTAGCCAAGTTGATAGTGAAATATGCCATCTTTTCCAGAACTCTCCTGTATGTAATGCTTTGTATGGAGAATTAAAATTTACCGGAAGTCGAAATCCCATAAGTAGAGCTACTCCAATTGCTACATCCGTATAACCAGAAAAATCTGAATATACTTGAATTGAATATCCATATAAAGCCATAATATTTTCAAAACCAGAATATGTAAGAGGATTACTAAAAACTCTATCCACATAATTTACAGCGATATAATCTGCTATGACTAATTTTTTAATTAATCCGTTTAAAATCATAAAAATTGCCAGACCAAATTCAGCTTTTGTAAGTTGATATTTTTTATATAATTGCGGAATAAATTCTGATGCTCTAACAATTGGTCCTGCAACTAATTGAGGAAAGAATGAAACATAAAAGCCAAAATCAATAATACTATCAACAGGTTTTAGTTTTTTCCTGTAAATATCAACAGAATAACTTATTGTTTGAAATGTAAAAAATGAAATTCCAACAGGAAGAATTATTTTATCTATTGTAAAATGTGTTCCTGCAAACTGATTTGTCCATTTTGCAAGCAAATCAACAGGTTTGAGTTGAGCATCAAACAAATAATTAAAACTTTCTGTAAAGAAACCTGAATATTTATAATAGACTAATACCGAAAGGTTTACAACAATACTTAGTGCAACAAGAAGTCTTCTTTTTAATTTAATATCTGACTTATAAATTGCTTTTCCAATAAAAAAATCAACAATTGTAGAGAAAATTAATAAAAGAAAGAAAATACCACTTGTTTTATAATAAAAGAATAAACTTACTATAAATAAATATGCGTTTCTTGGCTTTTCTTTTTTATAAATGACAGAATAAAATGCCATTACAACAGCAAAGAAAGCCCAAAAATAAAACCTCGTAAAAATTAAAGGTGCATCTTGATTAAATAGAAATATATTTTTAAATAAATCTGACATAAATTGTGATTGCAAATATAAAATTTTTGGATAGAAAATTATTTAATTTTTATAACTTTACAAATTATTCCTTTTTTTTAAAGGCTATTTATAAAATAAAAAAAACAATATGGGACTATTTGAACAAATTAACGAAGACATAAAAACTGCTATGAAAGAAAGAGCAAAGGATAAATTATCTGCTCTAAGAGCAATAAAAGCTCAATTATTACTAATTAAAACTTCTGCAGGTGGGAATAATGAAATTAGTGAAGCCGAAGCAATTAAAACTCTTCAAAGAATGGTTAAACAAAGAAAAGATTCTGCTGAAATATATAAAACCCAAAAAAGAGATGATTTATACGAAAAAGAAATGACAGAAGTTAAATATATTCAAGCTTATTTACCTAAACAATTAACAGAAACTGAAGTAGCCGCTATAATAAAAGAAATAATTGAGAAAACAGGAGCTTCCGGAATTAAAGATATGGGAAAAGTTATGGGTTTTGCTTCAAAAGAACTTGCAGGAAAAGCAGAGGGTAAATTAATTGCTTCTGAAGTTAAAAAAGTTCTTTTAAATTAAATTTTAATTTAACAAAATAGAATGCACAGAATTAGAAAATACAAGTTTCTATTTTTAATTATAATAACATCATTCTATAATGTAAGCATTTCAGATGCACAACTTTTTAATTACGAAAATTATTCAGTAGATAACGGCTTTCCGCAATCTAATGCAGATTATATAACACAAGACAAAGAAGGGTATTTATGGTTTGCAACTCAAAACGGTGCTGTAAAATTTAACGGATTTAATTATAAAATTTACAATAACAAAAATGGTCTTAAAAATAATATTGTTTCACATATTATGCAAGACAAGAAAGGGCGAATTTGGATTTCAACAAAAAATGGGCTGTCTAAATTAGAAAAAGGTAAATTTAAAACTTTCACAAAAGAAGAAGGCTTATTCTCAAACTTTATTTTAAGAACTTTTGAATTAAATGATGGCAGGATAATAATATCAACACTTAAAGGGACAAATATTTTTGATGACGGTTTAATTTTAAAAATATCAAAGAATATACATCCTATTCAATTTTTAATAAAACAAAATGGTGATATTTTAGCATTAGGGAAGAGAAAAATATACAAATTTAAGGATGACAATTTTAAAGAAATTCCTGAAATTTATAATAATATTGTTAAACCAATGACATCTTTTGCAGAAGATAAAAAAGGAAATCTATGGGTTTCATCTAGAACCTCCGGTATTTATAAAATATCTCCTGATTTTACAATACAAAATTTTACATTAAAAAACGGTTTATTAAATAACAACATTAATAATATTCTTATTGATTCTGACGATAACCTTTGGTATTCTTCCGAACAAGCAGGTTGCGGTTTTTTAAAAGACAATAAATTCAATAATATTACTGCAAAGAATGGTCTTACAAACACTGCAGTTTTATCAATATTTGAAGATAATGAAAAAAACATTTGGATAGGAGGTAGAAATGGTGCAACAATGCTGAATACCAGAATTCCTTTTATTCATTATGATAAAATAAGCAATTTTAAGAATGAGATTGTTATGGGAATGAAGTTAGATATGGACAGTAATATTTGGTTTTGTACTTACGGATTTGGATTAACAAAATTTGACGGAAAAAAATATACATACTATAATAAAGACAACGGAACAATAGACAATCATTTTTTTGATGTTGAAACTGATAAATTTGGTAATCTTTGGTTTGCTTCGGGAAATAATGGAATAATAAAGTATAACGGAAAAACATTTTCAAAAATAAAAACTTCTTCCGGAGAGGAAATACCTAAACGAATTTTAACAATTTATAAGGACAGCAAAAACAATTTATGGTTTGGAACAAATGGTAGAGGTGCATATTTATATGATGGTACAAATGTTAAACAATTTGGAAAAGAAATTGGTTTATATGCCAAAGATGTTATGACATTTTGTGAAGATAATGAAAACAATATTTGGATTGGAACTATAAACGAAGGACTTTTCAAATATAATGGAAAAAATATTACAAAAATTAATACAAATATTGAAAAAGGATATTACAGAACAATTATTAACAGGAATGGGACATTATGGTTGGGAACAGGTTCTAACGGAGTTTTTAAAATAACCAAAGAAAACAAAAAATATGTATTTAAACAATTTCAAAAAACAGACGGTTTAAGTTCTGACAATATTTATCTTCTTTTTTCTGACACAGAAGGAAACCTTTGGTGTGGAAGTGAAAAAGGTGTTGATAAATTAATCTTCAATAAAAATGATGAGCTTATTGATATAAAAAACTATACAAAAGATGAAGGTTTTATTGGGATTGAAACAAATATAAATGCTGCACTGGAAGACAAAAATGGAGATATATGGTTTGGGACGGTTAATGGTGCAGCAAAATACAATAAATCAGCTGACAAAACTAATACTATTAAAAATAAAATTTATATTTCCAGCATTAGGTTATTTTTTAAAAAAACAAATTGGCATAACTACACAGATTCTGTAAATTACAAAAATATTCCTCAAAATTTAGTTTTACCTTATAACGATAACCACCTTAGTATAAATTATATAGGCTTATGTTTTTCAAACCCTAAGAGTGTAAAATACTCTTACAGATTGATTGGACAAAATGAGAATTGGTCTCCACCAAGCAGTGGAAAAACTGCGGTTTTTTCAAATATTACTCCAGGAAAATATCAATTTCAAGTTATTTCTGCAAATAATGACAACATTTGGAATATAGTTCCTGCAACTTTCTCTTTTGAAATTAAGGCACCTTTTTGGAAAGAAACTTGGTTTACTACTTTAATGCTATTTATATTAATTGTAATAACATTCTCAATATTTGAATTAAGAACCCGCTCTCTAAAAAAAGCAAAACGTAAGTTAGAAAATGAGGTTAATGAAAGAACTGCGGAACTTAAAACGCAAAAAGAAGAACTAAAAGAACAAAAAGAAGAATTACAAACAAGCAGTGATAAAATTACAGACAGCATTAATTATGCAGGAAAAATTCAAGATGCAATGTTTCCCTCATTGCAAATTTTTAGAAATAACTTTCAAGAATTTAATTTATTTTATAAACCAAAAGACATTTTAAGTGGCGACTTTTATTGGGCAAAAGAATACAAATCAAAGGGAGAACATCATGTTGTTGTTGTAGCAGCAGATTGCACAGGACACGGGATACCTGGTGCATTAGTTAGTATGCTTGGTATTTCTATGCTAACAGAAATTGTTTCGAATAAAAAAATAACACAACCAAGCCAGGTACTTGAAGAATTAAGAAAAGAAATTAAAGTTTTATTAAAACAAAAAGGTAGGACAGAAGAAAGAGACGAAGGAATTGAAATGGCTATTTGTGCTTTAAATAAAAAAACTAATGAGTTTGAATATTCCGGTGCCATTAATCCTCTATACATAGTTAGAAACAAAGAAATAATTGTTCTGCAACCAACATTCAACCCTGTTGGAGTATTTATTAAAGAGATTCCATTTAAGAATATAAAATTCCAACTTCAAAAAGATGATATTGTTTATATGTTCTCTGATGGCTATGTTGATCAGTTTAATGGAAAAACAGGAGAAAAATTTAAAATAATACGTTTCCAAGAACTACTTATAGAAATTTCAGATAAAGACATGGATGAACAACAACAAATTATTGAAGAAACATTCTATAATTGGAAAGCTAATTCTTTACAAATTGATGATATTTTAATTTTAGGATTTAAAATATAAAATAGTTTGGCATTGAACCTAAAAAGTGAAAAAATAAAATTTTTGTTATTCTTTTAATTTTAACAAAGAAATGAATAAAATTTCAAAAAATACCCAAAGGGAACTTCTGGAAGAAAAACATAATCAGTATAATACACCTGAGTTTATCAAATCTGACCCGATTCAAATAGCACACCAATTTTCAAAAAAAGAAGATATTGAAATTATTGCTTTTTTAAGTTCAACAATAGCATGGGGAAATAGAAAAATGATTATTAGAAATGCAAAAAAAATTGTTAAAATAATGCAACACAATCCTCATGAATTTATTCTTAATTTATCAAAATATGATTTAGAAAACATAAATAACTTTACTCATAGAACATTTCAACTTGTTGATTTCAAATATTTTATTACTGCTCTTCAAAACATATACAAGAACCACAAAGGGCTTGAAGAAGTTTTTACACAGGGGTACAAAACTGACAAAACAATTTATTCTGCAATAAAATACTTCCGAGAAATTTTTTTTGAACTACCACACGAAAAAAGAACAGAAAAGCATATTGCAAATATTGAAAAAAAATCGGCTGCAAAACGCTTAAATATGTTTCTTATGTGGATGATTAGAAAAGATAAAAGAGGTGTTCATTTTGGTTTATGGAAAGATATTCCTACTTCTGCATTAAAAATACCTTTAGATGTGCACGTAGGAAATACGGCAAGAGCATTGGGTATGCTAACAAGAAAACAAAATGATTGGAAAGCTGTAGAAGAGCTTACAAATAAATTAAAAGAATTTGACAAAACAGACCCTGTTAAATTTGATTTTGCTTTATTTGGCTTGGGGGTTTTTGAGAAATTTGGGAAAGAGAATTAATGCAAGGCAGTTTCATACTTTGTAAAAAACAGTTAAAAGTATTAATTTGCTTTAAATCGTGTCACGTTTTAAGGTGTCACGATAACATTAATTTTTGATTTTTGTATTTTATTAGTTTCATTATTCTTAAAACCTTAGTTTTAATTATTAAATTTCATAAATTGTGTTGAAAAATAAAAGTATGAGTTTGCCATGTTCAGTTAATACATCTAATAGTTACTCTAAAATTAAAAGTATTAATTTAAAAGTTCTTTAGCAGCAAAATAAGGACTAATTTTTCCAGAGAGAACATCCTTTTCTAGTTGTGAAATCCTTTTTTTATTTTGTATATCATTATAAAAACGATTTTTCAACTCGTCATTTATCGTTTCATACATTCTGTATTTTGCTTGTTCGTTTCTTTTTTGAAATAAATAGCCGGTTTTAGTTACAAGTTTTTCATATTCTAAGACTGTGTCCCAAACTTCTTCAATGCCATTTTTTGTATATGCAGATGCTGTTTTAACAATAGGAATCCAACCGGATTTAGATGCAGGAAACAAATGTAAAGCATTTTTATACTCTGCCATAGCAAGTCTAGATTTATTTATATTATCTCCATCAGCCTTATTTATAACTATTGCATCTGCCATTTCCATAATACCTCTTTTTATTCCTTGCAATTCATCACCTGCACCTGCAAGCATAAGCAAAAGAAAAAAATCTGTCATTGAACTAACAGCAAGTTCTGACTGCCCTACCCCAACAGTTTCAACAAAAATAACATCAAATCCTGCCGTTTCACAAAGGATTATTGTTTCTGCAGTTTTACGTGTAACACCACCCAATGTACTACCTGCAGGCGAGGGTCTGATAAAAGCATTTTTACTTGCACTCAAGTCTTCCATTCTTGTTTTGTCACCCAATATACTTCCGCCCGACTTTTTACTTGAAGGATCAATAGCAAGAACTGCAACTTTTTTCCCTTTGTTAACCAACATCATTCCCAAAGCCTCAATAAATGTACTTTTACCAACACCTGGAACTCCTGTAATACCAACTCGTAGTGACTTCCCTGAATATGGCAAACATAAATTTATTATTTCTTGTGCTTTATCTTTGTGTTCTTTTTTTGAACTTTCAAGTAAGGTAATTGCTTGGCTTAGGATTGATATATTACCTTTTTGAATACCATTAAGATAATATTCAACTGAGTTTTCAAATTTTTTTGAAAGCTTAAATTTAGATATGGCTTTTTTATCAAGTTTATTTACTTGTGATACTCCTTTTTTTACTGACAATGAAGATTTGTATTTTTTTTCCTCTGTTTCCATTTTGTTTCATCATAAAAATGATTTCAAATTTAATATATTTTATGTTTGTTACATGTTTTTGCAAGAATTATTTTATTATTGTTTTTTGCATTTAACAATTTTTGCATATTTCTGCTTTTCCTAAAAAGCACAATTTGGAAAAGATATTTAGAAAAAAATTAATCCTATTGATTTAACATATGTCAGAAATATTAAAAATACAATTTTATGGAATGACAGATTGATAGGAATTAAAGGTGCACGGGGAGTTGGAAAAACGACTTTGCTTTTACAATATATAAAACAAAACTTTAATTTCGACAAAAAGAATATTTATGTAGGGCTTGATGACGTTTTTTTTTCTGGAAATAGTTTAGTAACATATTTACATTATTTAAAAGAAGCAGATTTGTTACATCTATTATATAAAGATACCTACGGTATTAGTGCATTACAAAAGCCAAAGAAAATTTATTTCGACAATACTAATTTAATACAAGCATTATCTGGAAATGATGGAAATATTGAAAATATAAGAGAAACTTTTTTTATTAATCAACTTTATGTAAATAATAAAGTTACATATTCAGATAAGAGTGATTTTATAATTAATAGTAAATTTACTTTTGAGATAGGAGGGAAAAATAAAACAGCAAAGCAAATTAAAGATATAAAAAACTCATTTATTGTTGCCGATAATATTAAATACAGATATAAAACCAAAAATCCCAATGTGGATTTTTGGTTTTTCATATTAAGATATCATCCGCAAGTCATCGGATGAATTAAATCATAAAAATAATATATAACATGAATTAGTTCACTTTATTTTTACTACTCTTGTAATGTCTATTAGACTATTAGTTTAATACTTGTAGATTTTAGAATTTACTAAAAAACCTCTTTTGTTTTGGCAAAAGAGGTTTTATTTAAAAAAAATATTAGCTTACTTAAAACTACTTAATGGTTTTATATCATTATTAGTTTCAGGCTTTACAAAATAATTATGTTCACGTTTTATAGCTTTAACAGTTTGCTTTCCATGAATTAAATCTGCATGAAAGAACGGGTTTTCATTATATCCGTTAGCAAAAGTCCATGCTCCTAATAAAGCAGCACCTTGATCTATTTCATATTCTATATGTAAATTAGTTCCATCAAATGTTCCTTTTCCGTATATATTTCGTGCTGTCGTATCTCCATCGTAAGTTGTTGAAAAATTATACGCTTTTGGAATTACAACTTCTCCATTTGAATATAGAATCATTTTTACAGAATCAGTATCAATTACAGGCTCATCCCAAAAAGTTTGCATCCAACCTATATTCAAACTATCAATATGAGCAAAACCGTCATCAGGAATATTAATAAAGACAGAATTAGTTGAATAAGAATAATCAGGTAAAGCACCATCTGTACCTCCCCAAATGCCGTCTAATGCAGCAGGATCAGCAATAGAAGCAACTGGTATTTCTGTAACAACAAAACTTGTTCCATCATTTACAATTTTCAACATTCTGTATGAACTAAAACAATAACCTGGCCAACCTGTCCATAAATCAATATAATATGCTCCTAAGTTATCAGATGTAAAGGTGCCTGTTATAGAGTCAATGGTAGCATTAGATCTCCCAAATTTAAAAGTATAATCAAATGAAGGCATACCCCAGTGAATTACATTAACAAAATATGTTCCTGTTGCTGAAAGATCTATAGACGATATTTCAGGATTAGCAGTGGTTGCTCCTTTTGAAGAAAAGGGAGTAGCTAATAAGGCAGCATCACTATCTTTAAAAATTACAAAATCTATATCATCAGCACTATTCCATGAAAATGAAATATCTAATGATGTTGGAGGATTAATTGTAACTTCTTTAACAGGGTTAACATTTTTTGGATTAATTAAATTCTTATCAGCTATACCAAATATACCTATTTCAAATTTCATTGTTTCAGGAACTTCAATCATTCCATCATTTAAAAATTCAATAGTTACTTTTGTTTCATTTGTAAATGGCTGAATAACACCAGGTGTTATAACATAGTCATTTTCATCAACTGTACCATCTAAAAATTTAGCACTAAAAGTTAAAGCTCTGTCTAACATTTTATCTGTTGTTATTGTATATGTCAAAATTTCTCCTTCTCTAATCTGATCATCAACATCTACAACGTAGGTAACCATAGGATACCCATCAGGACTTATAGGCTCTGTAACGTCATCTTTCTTACATCCGGTTACACCGAGTATAATCAAAAGAGCAAGTCCTATTAAATTATATTTTATTTTTTTTAACATTTTTGTTTCTTTTTTATTAATAAAAAAATTATTACAATCTGCTTAAACTATTTACCAGCAGGAAAAGTAGGAGTAAATACTTCCCAGAAAATTCTATGAGGACTACCTGTTACAGGATGACTTGATCCTCCTGAATAGTTATAATACAAATAAATTTTTCTTGTTGCAGGATCAAAATGAGAAACTTGTGTAGCATCAAAAGGATTACCTAATGAAACAGCTAAAGACCAAGTATCTGCAACAGTATATGCAATTGAATTGTCAGCATTACAAGTTATCCAACATAAATGATCCCATACAGCAAATGTTGTTTCGCATTTTCTTCCTGTAACTGCCGTCAAGGTTTTTTGATAATTTCTCACACCTCCATAGGGATCATCAGGATCAAAACCGGTAACAGAAGGATGTGATCCTCCTGCTGTTGGATGAAAATAACGCATTTCAACATCATATAATCCAGCATAAGGATTTGGGGGAGTAAAATTTAAAGTCATAGAAGCACCTTTACCACTTCCAATAACATTTTCGTCTCCAGAGGCATCAATCGATAAATTTAGTACAGGTGCTACATAAGCATCAAATTCAGGTGTTCCGTCCATTGGAGGAGTATTACCTTCGGTAACCAATGTTATTTTAAAAACACCAAAATAGTTATTAGATTTTGTTAAAGTAACAGTTGGAGTTTCAATTCTGTACATACTTTCATTTACAGCCGTTGAGCTCTCTTTTGCAGTAAATGTAACAGTAATGTCATTTGTTAAATCTGCAACCGTTGGCCCTACAACTTTTATAGGTACTTCAAACAAATACTCACTCCCGTCTGCTAATCCTGTAAGATTTGAATTAATTCTATCGAATGTTACAACATTTTTAGTTTTTGCATTTTCAACAAATGTTTCATCTTCTTTAAATAAGTCGCAAGAGCTAATCATTGCAAAACTTATAAATATCAGTATTATATATTTTATATTTTTCATATTTTAAAATTTTTTAAATTAATTTGCCCAAAATATTTTAGCAGTAAAAGCATCTGGTTGTGTAGGAACATTCACTCCGTTAGCTGATATTTCACTTGAAGTGTAGAATAATCTTACCGGTCTGTCAGTAGTAGGAGCAAACATTGGAACAGGAAGGTTTGAAGGAAAGCCTGTTCTGCTATAATCAAACCAAGATTGTTCGGCTGTTATACTGTTCATTGCAATCCATTTCTGAGTTATAATTGCTTCTAATTTATCTGAAGAAGCATCGTATCCTACATTGTTTAAACTTTGACCATAATAAGAACTTGCACCTGTTGCCCCTAGATATGCAAAAGAAGCTTCTATACCTTCTTGATAAAGACTTTTGGGATCTGCAGCTAAATATCCATTTCCTGGCAATGCAGCTTCTGCTTGGTTAAATTTACATTCTGCTAATGTATAAATAACAGCACTTTGTGATGGACTTTTTAAAATACCAGGTCCTAAATTAGATACTTTATCCGGCATATAAACATCTGGAATAGGTGTATCATAATCTTTAAGCCCCTGAGGAACACCTAAATGTCCGTCAGCAGGTTCTTCATATATAAAATCAATTCTAGGGTCATTTGTGTTGGTTAAATAATCTAAAATCCATTGAGTTGCACAAGTTGCTTTGCTTGTTAGAGTTAATGTTCCTCCCTCATCTTTTCCATAAAGATTCCAAAATGGATTTTGTTTATTCTTTTCTTTTAAATAACCAGGGTTAATTGCTACATCTGCATCAATAAATCCAGAACCTTCAGTAGCAATTGCTGCAAATTCAGTTGTTAAATAAGCACTTCTTCCAGACATACTCATTTGTCTTGTTAGAATTCTTAACTTAATTGAATTGGCAAATTGTTTCCATTTCATCATATCTCCACCAAAAATAGCATCATCTGTATCCGGTGATTTATGAACTTCAGGCACATTATTAATTAAATCAATTGCTGCTGTTAATTTTACAATTAAATCTTCATAAATTGTTTGTGCATCATCATATTTTGGTGTTGGTATTGAAGCTCTTTGCAATGCTTCTGAATAAGGTACATCTCCATATAAATCAACCAAAATTTGAAAGTGATATGCTTTCATAATCATTGCAATTGCTTTGTAATAATCATATTCAGCATCAAGATTTTCAAGCTCAGTATATTGTTTTAAAGCATAAGGATATGCTCTATCAAAAAGAGCACTATAAAAATTTGTTGTAACTAAATAGTTAAACTCATCATTATACCATGAAAATCCGTCAGATTGACTCCAATTGTACATCATTAAATTTGAAAGAGCTGCTAATCTTCTCCCTCCGTCGTCAGAAGCATTCATAATGTTTGCTGTGTATTTTTGTGCTACAGGAAGAATTAAATCCGGAGAAACCTCAGTTGGGTTGTTCGGGTCGGTATTTACATCTAAATACTCTTTACAAGATGTAAACAGCAACACTCCTGTTAGCAAAAGTACTGTTGTATATTTTATTATATTTTTCATATTTTATATAGTTTTAAAATTCAATATTAAGATTAAACCCGTATGACCAAGTTGGAGGAGATTGCATATATCCACCAACACCAATAGCATTTGCAGGAGTAGTACTTCCTCCTCTTGAAACCTGATTTTTAAACTCAGGATCAGAGAATCTGTTATCTGCAGGCAACCAAGTTTTAAGATTTCTTGTTACAAAACCAATTTTTAGTTTTTCTAATTTTGCTTTCTTTACAAATTTTACTGGTAGTTCATAAGAAAAAGTTAATTCTCTAATTTTAAGAGCACTCGCATCTTTTATATAATTAGATTTCACTTGATTATATATATCTTTCCAATAATTCATATCTCCACCTTGTATTTGAATATTTGTATTTTCAACATAAACTCCAGGGCTTGTTTCATAAACAGAATTAGGAATTACAAAATCTTGTCTGTTTGCAGAAACACTTGCAACAGATCTTCCTGTAAATTCCATTACATCAGACCCTTGCTCATAATAAACATGTCCTGTTCTGTAATCTCCGGTAGCTGAAATAGAAAAACCTTTATATGTAAATATTGAAGTCAAGGCTGCTATATATTTAGGAGTTGTTCTTCCCATATTATGAACACCTTCATCTTGAATTGGATATCCTGTTGATGGGTCTATAACAAATTTGCCTTCATGCATTTTATAAGTATTTGCTTTAATTTGAGGAAATTCTTCACCTTTCACAGCATAAACACCCCAAGTATCAGTACTCCAAATACTAATTTCATCCAAGTCATCTTTTATAGAAATTATTTTAGATGAATTTGATGTATAATTAGCGTTTAATTGCCATTTGAAACCTTTCATATCTAAAACAGTTGCACCAAGTGTCAATTCAACTCCTTTACCCTGTAATTCACCAATATTTGTAAGAACTCTTGTAGCTCCTGATGTTATTGAAGGAGTTGTATAGGTAATTAAATCAGTTGTTTTTGTCATATAATATGAAGCAGCTAAACTAATTCTGTCTTTCAAAAATGCTAAATTCATACCAATTTCAGTTGTATTTAGTTTTTCTTTTTTAATGTTTGGATCAATAGCTGTTCGTGATAAATCAAATCCATTTACATCACCATAAGGAAAACCTCCGGCTTGACTATATGATTCATTTGTCAAATATGGTCTAAAAGAAGAATATACAGTTGAATTACTTACTGTAAACCTTGCATCAGATAAAATAGTATTATTTTTCAATGCAGATATTGCATCAGTTGCAACAAAAGAAAGACCAACAGAAGGATAAAAGTAACTATTATTATCAACTGGTAATGTTGAAGTCCAATCTTGTCTTCCTGACGCATATAGGAAAATAAAATTTCCATAACCTAATGTCATATCTCCAAAAACACCAATTCCTCTTCTTTGTAGTTCATTTACATTAATTACAGGAGATCCTGTTCCGTTAGAAACATCATAAAAACCTTCAATACTAAGATTGTTAGCAGTTATAGTACTTTCTCTGTATTTTCTAGAATCGGTTGCAGCTCCTAAATTAACTTTTAAAGAAATCAAATCAGTTAAATTATTATCAGAAGAAAATATTGCATTAAAATTATATCTTGAATCTTGGAATTCAAAATCTTCAACTTTAGAGCTTACATAAGAATGGGAAGGTTGTAGAGTTGCATCATAAGATTGTGATGCTTTCCAATCTTTACCTGTTCCCCATGAATTATTAACATTAAAATTGGTATTAAAAACTAACCAATCAAAAACATCATATTTAACATTAAAAGTTCCATTAAATCTATTTGAATAGTCAATATCTCTGTTCGTACCTATTCCCCAATATGGGTTTTGATAATATGCATTATAATAGTTATCTGCATATGCATAACTCTTAGGATTATCCCAGTCTTTGTATGTTGATAATGGAATATTTGCAGAAGTATTTAAAACAAACCAATATAAAGGTCTATCTTGGTCCCCTATATCATCACCAACAACATCAACTTTGTCATTTAAAAAACTAATATTTGAACTTAAAACAACTTTACCAACAGTTTTTGAAGCATTAACTCTTATTGTATTTCTTCTGTATGAATCATTGAAAACAATACCTTTTGTTCTTTGGTCTCCAACAGATAAATAATATGTACTTGTTTCATTACCGCCTTTTAAGTAAATATCATTAATGATAGTATTTCCTGTTTGGAAAAAATCTTTAAGATTATCTTTAACAGGAGCATAAGGAACCATTTGAGTTGTTAAAGCATGCCCCGCAGGGAATGTTGGCCCTATTTGACGAAGAGTTCCGTCAAAACGTGGTCCCCAATTTGTATTCTCAACGTTATCATATGCACCAGCCCAACCAGTACCATATTGATCTTGAAAATCTGGCATATATGCAACTTTTTCAAAAGTAACTGATGAATTTAAACCAACAGTAAGTTTTTCAGATAAAGTTCCTTTTTTTGTAACAACAATTAAAGCACCGTTTGCTGCATTAGAACCATAAAGGGCAGCAGCATTTGCTCCTTTAAGAACATTTTGACTTTCAATGTCATTTGGATTTAGGTCATTGTATGCACTCATAGAAGAAATTGAACCATCAATTACAACAAGTGCTTCGTTATTTCCACTTACAGATCTCAAACCTCTTAAAAGAATTTGAGCATTAGGTTTAACTCCATTATCTTGAAGATTAACCTGCATACCGGCAACTTTACCTACTAAACCAGCAGCAGCTCTTGTAGGTGCACTAATCATAAGTTCTTCACTAGAAACTTTTTCAGTTTGATAGGTAGTTTCACGTTTTTCTCTTACAATACCGTAAGCTGTTACAACAACTTCATCAATATCTTCACTTGATGCACTTAATGTAACATTCATAACATTTCCGGAAATTGCAACTTCTTGAGTTTCCATACCAATGTATGAAAATACTAAAGTGTTAGATCCATCAGGAACTTCTACGGAATATGTACCATCACCAAGTGTCATAGTACCTACTGTTGTCCCTTTTACAAGTACACTAACTCCAGGAATTCCTTCTCCTGAGTCATCAATAACTGTACCTGTTACCGTTTTTTGAGCATAAACTTGCATTCCTACAATTGAGAAGAATACCAGTAATAGCATTAGTTTTTTCATAAACAAACAATTTTTAGTTAACAATTAAATTCATTTTATTTCACAAA
>CAMZKV010000046.1 GCA_947311445.1 uncultured Chlorobiota bacterium
ATTTCAAAACTTCCAAGTTTTAAATTTAATGCTTCTTGTTGTTTCTCATTCAAAAAAACAACCCCTTCTTGTCCGTGTTCTTCATGTTCTTCTGTTTTTTCTACATCTGCATTATTGCCTGAATTACAAGAAGCAAAACTAAGAATTGAAAGTAATGCTGTTATAAATATTATTATTTTTGTGTTCATTTTTTTCTTTTTTTTACAATTATTAAGTTTGTTTTATAGCTTTTATTCTGTTGGGTATTTTAGCATTGCCGATAATTTAAAATATTCTTTTTGCCGCAATAAAAATTTTTGTTTTGTGCTTACGGCAATTTCAATACTTTGAATAAATTGAAGATAATCAATACTTCCTAAATTATATGCAATGCCCGATGCCGTAATTTGTTCTTCTGCCAAAGGAATTGCTTCCAGCTTATAATATTCAATTATTTTTTTTAAAACCTTATACCTATTTATTAAAGTTGAATATTTAGTATTTATTTCTAAACTTTTTTGTTTTAAATTTTGTTCTGAAATTTTATAGTTAAGTTCAGATGCTTTTACACTTCCAGATTTTGAATAAAATAATAAAGGCACAGAAATTCCTACTTCCCACCCTGAAAAACCGGAAACTCCATTAACTAATTGTTTTTTATATGATAGATTTAATTTAGGCAGATACTCTGATTTTTCTTTTTTCCATTCATATTTTGCAAGTTTAACAGATGTTGAAAGATAATCAAAAATAGGTTTTAAATAAGTACTATCTTCTGCTTTTTGAAGTCTAAACAATTCATTTTCAGATGTTTCTTCTGCAATTTCAAATTCATTCTCAAACATCAAATATTTATTCAATTTTTGTAATGCAGTTTTATAGTTACTTTCTTCTGTTTGAATGTTAATTTGCAGTTCTTTAAATTTTGCCGATGCGGATAAAAATTCAATTTTAGAACTTTGCCCTGTTTTATATCTTAGCTCGGCTGCTTTCATAAAATTTGAGTATAAACTATCTAATTGTTCTAATAATTTTAGCTCATTTTTAAAATAAACAGCATCGTACCAAGCAATAGTTACCTGTTTTTCTAATAAAGATTTTGTAATTTCTTTGTATTTTTCGGCATTATTAATTTTTTCTTTTACCAACTTCTTTTTTGGTGCAATACCAAAGATATTAATTTCTGATTGAGAAATACCAATTTGATTTTGAATTCCAATTTCTCCATTTCCTAACTCTTCTTTTCCTGTGTAAATTGTTGTATTCCCAAAGTCGTATGCAGTTCTTTTCAGTACTTTTTGTTTGTCAATTTTTAATTGTGTGACTTTAAGCGAAGGGTAGTTTTCTTTTGCTATTTTAATTGCATCATACAGTGTAACAAGGTTTTGAGCTTTCACATTTTCTGAAAAACTTATTCCCACAAACATAAAAACAATTACAATTACAGCAGGTTTTAGTTTAGGAATTTTTATTTTTTCACCCTCTTCAACCCATTTGTATAAAATTGGTAAAACAATAAGTGTTAACAAAGTTGAGCTTAGCATACCGCCAATAACAACAGTTGCCAAAGGGCGTTGAATTTCAGCACCTGCCGATGCAGAAACTGCCATAGGCAAAAATCCGAGAATATCGGTCGATGCTGTAAGCAAAATTGGTCGGATACGTCTTACAGAACCTTTTTTTATAATTTCTAATAAGCTGTATTTTCCTTCTGCTTTCATTTCATTAAAACCACTAATTAAAACCAAACCATTTAATACTGCAACACCAAATAAGACGATGAAACCTACGCCGGCAGAAATGCTTAATGGCATTCCTCTAAGGTATAATGAAAAAATACCTCCTACGGCAGCAAATGGAATTGCAATATAAATCATCATGCTTTGCTTGATTGATTTTACGGCAAAAAATACTAGCATAAAAATTAGAGCAAGAGCAAGAGGTACAACCATTGATAAGCGTTTTGTTGCTCTTTCAAGGTTCTCAAAAGCTCCGCCATAACGAATGTAATAACCTGTTGGAAGTTCTAATTTTTCATCTAATGTTTGTTGAATTTCTTCTACGAGCGATTTTATATCTCTGCCCTCAACATTAATCCCTACATAAGTTCTTCTGTTGGTGTTATCTCTGCCTATTTGCATCGGACCCGCTTTATAACTAACATCTGCAACAGTTTTTAATGGGATTTGATTGCCATCCGGAAGGTTTACAAATAAATCGCGAATATCATCAATGCTTGTTCTATGCTGTTCATCTAATCGAACAACTAAATCAAACATTCGTTCGCCTTCATATATCTTTCCCGCTGTACTTCCACTGAAAGCTGTTTCAAGAACTTTATTTAACTCATTGATATTCAGGTCATATTTTGCTAATTCATTGCGATTGTATTTTACGGTTATTTGGGGCAAACCTCTTGTTGCCTCAGCCTTCACACCTGCAATACCTCTAATTCCGGAAATTAAACTTGTAATTTCTTCGGCTTTATCTGCTAAAATATTCAAATCATCGCCATAAAGTTTTACAGCCACATCTTCACGAATACCAGTAAGAAGTTCATTAAATCGCATTTCAATAGGTTGCGTAAATTCAAAATTAATGCCCGGTAAAACACTTACTTTTTCTTTAACTTTTTCAACTAATTCTTTTTTTGATTTTACTTTTTTCCATTCACTTTTGGGTTTTAGAATAACAAAAATATCAGCAATATCAATTGGCATTGGATCCATAGGCAAATCAGCAACTCCTATTCTGCTTTGAATTGATGCAACTTCATCAGGAAAATTATTCATTACAATTTGTTCCAAACGAGTTGATGTTTTAACAAGTTCGCTTAAAGATGTTCCAGGTTTTAAAATTGCCTGAAAAGCAAAATCTCCTTCGTCTAATTTAGGCATAAATTCAGCCCCCATGCGAGAGAATAAAAAACCACCAAAAATCAATAAAACTATTGCTGCAATTATTATAAATTTTCCTTTTCTTAAAGACCAATCAACCGCAGGAGTATATATGTTTTCAATTTTGGCTATTGCTTTGTCGCCCCAAGTTTTTTTATTTGTTTTTGGAGGATTAAGGAATGTTGATGCCATCATTGGGATGTATGTAAGAGAAAGCAATGCAACACCAATAACTGCAAAGCCAAATGTCATTGCCATTGGGATAAACATCTTACCCTCAATACCTTGAAGAGCTAAAACAGGAATAAAAACAATTAATATTATTAGTTGCCCAAAAAAGGCAGAATTCATCATTTTACTACTCGATTTATAGGCTAATTCATCACGTTTTTGCTGTGTTATTTTAGTTCCTATATAGTTCTTTTTGTGCAAGTAGTATATCATGCTTTCAATAATAATGACTGCACCATCAATTAAAATTCCAAAGTCGAGAGCACCTAAACTCATAAGGTTTGCCCATACACCAAAAATTTTCATCATGATAAATGCAAAAAGCAAAGCCAAAGGAATGGTTGAAGCAACAATTAATCCGCCTCTAAGGTTTCCAAGAAAAATTACTAAGATAAAGATGACAATTAGTGCTCCAATGCTTAAATTTTCGGCAACAGTAGAAGTTGTACTTTTAATAAGTTTGCTTCTATCTAAAAAAGGTTTTATTGCTACTCCCTCAGGTAATGACTTCTGAATTAAAGCAACACGCTCTTTTACATTTTTTATAACATCATTAGAATTTTCACCTTTTAGCATCATTACAATGCCACCTACGGCTTCTCCTTTTCCGTTTTTTGTAAATGCACCATAACGCAGAAAGCTTCCAAATTTTACTTTTGCAACATCGCGAATAAAAACAGGCTTATTATTTATGTTTTTTACCAAAGTATTTTTTATATCATCAGAGGAACGCATTAGTCCCTCGCCTCTAATGAAATTTGCTTGATGATTTTTCTCAATGTAAGCAGCCCCTGTATTTTGGTTATTATTTTCAAGTGCCTCAAAAATATCTAAAATTGTAAGGTTCATACTTCTTAGCTTATCGGGATTAACTGCAACTTCATATTGTTTTCCGTGTCCGCCAAAAGAATTAACTTCAACAACGCCGGGCAACATTGCCATTTGTCGTTTTACAATCCAATCTTGTATGCTACGAAGTTCCATATCATCATATTTATCTTCAAATTTTGGGTCAACTTCCAAAGTGTATTGATAAATTTCTCCCAAACCGGAACTAATTGGAGCCATAAATGGTTCTCCAAAACCTTTTGGTATTTTTTCTTTAACTTCATTTAATGCTTCGCTAACCAGTTGTCTGGGCAAATAAGTTCCGGCATCATCTTTAAAGACTATTGTAACAACTGATAGCCCGAAACGAGAAACACTTCTTATTTCTGTTACATCGGGCAAATTTGCCATTGCTAGTTCAACTTGGTAAGTTACGAACTGCTCAATATCTTCTGTTCCCAGATTTGGTGCGGTTGTTATAACAAGTACCTGATTATTTGTAATATCCGGCACTGCATCAAGAGGTACTTTTGTTGCCGAATATATTCCGCCAATTATAAGACCGATTGTCATCAGCCAAACAAGGGCTTTGTTCTTTATTGAAAAAGATATTATATTGTTTATCATATATTAAAATATAACATTTTAGATATTAGACGTTTACACTAATTCTAAAATTTAAATTAATAATAACTGTAAATTTTTACAATATACTACATTTGTAGTATGCTGTAATAAGAGAAGATTGTGTATTTATTAAATTTGAGGAGAACCTCTTGAAGGTGTATTTTCTGAAAGAAAAATCTTATCAGGAATATAAATAGAATTTTGTTGTAGTTTTTTACTTATTGAAGTTTCATAAAATTCAATATCTATGTGTGAAATAATTTTATTTAAAATTATTATTTGTTTTTTTGAATTATAAAATGAAATTGATTTTTTATTTATTACTAAGTCATAAAATAAATGACAATGAATAGGTTGTTGTTCGTTTTTATTATCTTCATCATGTTTATTATGAGTTTCCTCAGATTTGATATAATGATGATCATGAGGAATAATAGAATGCAAAGAAATTACAAAGCTTAGAATAAGCAAAATTGTTAAAAAGATATTTTTATATTTTTTTTGCATTTTTTATTTAAATTATGCAAATATAATAAAATGTTTTGCAATTGAGTTGCAATTTCTAATTTAGCACACTTTATGTATTCGTATTTCTTTGAATTTATTTATAACTGCAAAGGAATTTTATTAGATTATTAATTTTGTAAATCAATGATTAACCAAATTTTCATATTTCTTTTTTAAGTTTTTATCTTATCTATTTGTTTGAATATCAAATAATCCCATTATCTACAAAACGAGTAAAAAAGATAAGATAAAATTATACCTTAATTATTAATTTGAGTTATTTATAATTTTCAAAAATCTCCCAAACAAACGTTTTATAATCATCTCTATTAAACCGCTTTGCATCTTCAGAAGTTTTAATATTTTCAGTTGTGTAGGAAACCTCTTTTAAAAAATCTACTGCTCGGTTTGCACTTTCTCCCATGTTTATAAAAACACATTCTTCATCTTTTATCAAGCCTCTTTTTAATGCTTCAAAAAAACCGAGAACTCCAGCTGCCGAGGCTGGTCCTATCTTTATTACTCTTTCAAAACCAATAAGTCTTGCTAAGGGTACTGCAAGCTCTTCTTTTACAGGAAAAATTTGCCCTCCACTTTTTTTAACTAAAGGTCCCATTAAAGGATACATTCCCGGATTGCCGGTTGCAATTGTAGGAATTAATGTTTTCGGATTTTCATAAATAGGATAATCTTGTTCCCAGCCTTTTGCAAAGTTGTTTTCAGTTGCCTTTTTCCAAGCTGCTGCC
>CAMZKV010000047.1 GCA_947311445.1 uncultured Chlorobiota bacterium
AATATGTATTTTAAAAGTTATACAAATATAAACAAGTTGCCATAATTTTATCGCTCGCCCCCTTCTTTTTCTTTATTCCGCAAGCTCCATAAAGAAAAAGAAGGGGGCGAAAAAAAAAGAACAACGTAGTGAAACTAATCATTTATACATTAACAGACCTATTTTTTTTACGAAATGTAAATATTTTTGATATTTTTGTTTCTAAAATTCAATATAATGGATAAAATAGAAAACACATTAAAAATAATTCTTAAAGAAATAAGAGCAAAAGAAAATGGTCCTGCGGTTGATACAATGGACAGAATGGGAATGAAATATAACAAAAACTTTGGAGTTACTCTTTTTGATTTAAAAATAATTGCTGATAAATATAAGCCAAATCATAAGTTAGCTCAAACATTAAGAAATAAAAACATAAGAGAAACTCGTATTTTAGCAGAAATGATTGAAGATGATGTTTTTGTTACAGAAGAACTAGCAAATAAAATTGTTTCAAATATTAACACAATTGAACTTGCCGAACAAACTTGTAAAAACCTATTTAAAAACTTAAAGTTTGCAAATAATTTAGCTTTAAAATGGATAAAATCCAATAAAGAATTTATTATTACTTCCGGCTTTATTTTAATATCATTAATTATTCCAACAGAAAAATTAAAAGATAAAATTTTCTTTGAAAACTTTTTAAAAGCCTCCATATACAATTCAACTAACGATAGTATTTTTATAAGAAAAGCTGTTGCGAGGGCATTGCGACAAACAGCTTTAAAAAGCAATAATTTAAAAAAAATGGTATTAGAAACCTGTGAAATTATTAAAGAAAAAAAATCTCCCTTTGCAAATTTAGTTTTTGAAGAAGTTGTTCCTTTAATAAATTATTAACCCGAAAATCTATTTAAGAAATTCGGGTTAATTTTTCAACAACTATATAAAAAACTATTCTTTTTCTAAAAATGGATAACGATAATCAACAGGAGTTACTAAAGTTTCTTTAACTGTTCTGGCATTTGTCCATCTTATTAAATTCAAATAACTTCCAGCTTTATCATTAGTACCGGAACCTCTTGCACCTCCGAATGGTTGTTGGTCCACTACTGCACCGGAAGGTTTATCATTCAAATAAAAATTACCGGCAGCATATCTCAAAGCATTATATCCTTGCAATAAAGCCTTTCTGTCATTAGAAAAAATTGCACCTGTAAGAGCATATGGCGATGTTTCATCACATATTTTTAAAGTTTCATCGTATTTATCATCTTCATAAACATAAACAGTTAAAACAGGACCAAATATTTCCTCTTCCATTGTTGCAAAATGCGGGTCTTTTGCTTCAATAACAGTTGGTTCTATAAAGTATCCTTTCGATTTATCTCCTTTTCCTCCAATAATTACTTCTGCCACATCAGATTTATTAGCTTGTTCAATATAATTCATAATACTATCAAAAGCACTTTCATCAATAACAGCATTTACAAAATTTCCAAAATCTTCAACTTCTCCCATATTAAAATCATTAATATCAGAAAATAACCTTTTTTTAACATCTTTCCAAATAGATTTTGGAATATATGCCCTTGAAGCAGCTGAACATTTTTGTCCTTGATATTCATAAGCTCCTCTTGAGAGTGCAGTAGCAACTTGTTGTACATCAGCAGATTTATGTACAAATACAAAATCTTTACCTCCTGTTTCCCCAACAATTCTTGGATATGCTTTGTAGCTCCTAATATTATTTCCTATTGCCTTCCAAAAATGGTTAAAAGTTGATGTTGATCCTGTAAAATGAACTCCTGCAAAGTCGGGAGAAGCAAAAATTTCTTTTCCAATTGTTGACCCCTGACCTGGTATAAAATTTATAACTCCCGCAGGTAAACCAGCCTCTTCATAAATTTTCATTAAATAATAATTTGAAAGAATTGCGGTTGTTGCAGGTTTCCAAACTGAAACATTTCCCATTAAAACAGGTGCCATACTTAGATTGGAAGCAATTGCAGTAAAATTAAATGGAGAAAGTGCAAAAACAAAACCTTCTAATGGTCTGTATTCCATCCTATTAATTACTCCTGCCGAATTACTTGGCTGGTCAGAATATATTTTTGAAGCATAATAAACATTAAATCTTAAAAAATCTATTGTTTCACAGGCAGAATCAATTTCTGCTTGAAAAGCATTTTTACTTTGCCCAAGCATAGTAGCAGCATTCATCAATGACCTATATTTTACAGAGATTAATTCCGCAACTTTCATAATTATTGAAGCTCTTTCAATCCATGGCATTTCTCCCCATTCTTTTCGGGCTTCATTTGCAGCTTTAATTGCCATTTGAACTTCTTCTGCACCGGCTTTGTGGTATGTAGCCAAAATATGAGAATGATTGTGAGGCATAACAACTGTTCCTGTATTTCCGGTTTTAATTTCTTTTCCTCCAATAATTAAAGGAATTTCAATCTTTTGAGATTTTAATTCTTCCAATTTTGTTTTTAATTCTTTCCTTTCTTTTGAACCGGGAGCATAATTTTTAATAGGCTCATTTATAGGTTTATCAAATTTATAAATTGCATTATTCATAAGTTCTACATTTAATAAATTAACATTTTTAAAAAATTTTCACAAATTTAAGAAAATGAAATGAAATTTAGTATATTAATGAAAATGATTTATATCATAAATATACAAATATTTACTTGTAATAGGCTTTGAACATTCCAAAAAGTTAATTATGAAAAAAACTTTGCAATTTGCAACTTATCATCTAACTTTATAGTCATAATTATAGTGAAATATTCATTCTACATATTATTTAGTTTTCTTTTGATATCTTCTGTTGCGCATAGCCAACACGAAGCAGATTTTTGGTATTTCGGAAATTATGCAGGTCTAGATTTTAGCTCAGGAAATCCGGAACCTTTAACAGATGGACAATTAATAAATTACGAAGGTTGTGCCACAATCTCAGATTCGTTGGGAAATCTACTTTTTTATACTAACGGAGTAACTGTTTGGAATAAAAATCATCAAATTATGGCAAATGGAACCGGATTAAAAGGTAATGAGTCGGCAACTCAATCTGCAATAATAATACCTCAGCCAAAAAACGACAGTTTGTTTTACATTTTTACTGCTGATGTTTTGGTGGATGATATTAGTAAAGAATTTATTACTGACGGATTAAATTATTCAATTGTAAATATGAATAAAAACGATGGCAAAGGCAAAATAATTACAAAAAACATTTTACTATTAGATTCTGTAACCGAGAAAATAACTGCAATAAAACACCAAAACAAAAAAGATATTTGGCTTATTTCACATGAATGGGGAAATAATAAATTTTATGCTTGGCTGATTAATGAAAACGGCTTAAATTCATCTCCGGTTATTTCAAATACCGGTGCAACATTTGTAAACGACCAAAGATATGCAATAGGTTATTTAAAAGCATCTCCTTCGGGAAATGAAATTATTTCAAATTCACTTTTCCTTTCTAAAATTGAAATATTTGATTTTAATAACATTAGCGGTAATCTATCAGAAAAAATAACAATAGACTTAGGTTTCCCTAATTTACCCTATGGTTGTGAGTTTTCGCCAGACGGATCTAAAATTTATTTCACAAAAAACTTAAAAATATTTCAGGCAGATATGAATGCAGGAACAAATGCAGACATAATTAACTCAATTACTGAAATTGCTGAATTTGAAAATGTGCCGGGAGCATTGCAAAATGCAAAAAACGGAAAATTATATATTGCAAGCGATTCTTCTAATTTTTTAAGTGTTATTAATTACCCTGACAGCTTACCTGCTACTTGCAGTTTTGAACCAAATGCGATTTTCTTAGATGGAAAAAAATCTAGATTGGGTTTACCAAATTTTATTCAATCCTATTTTAAAAAACCTTATTTTAGATATGAAAATGTTTGCCTTTTTGATGAAACGCATTTTGTAATTGAAGATATTTCAAATATCGATTCTGTAATTTGGAATTTTGGAGACACGGAAAGCGGAAATTTAAATACGAGCAAACTGCTATCTCCAAATCATATTTTTTCAAATTATGGTATTTTTAAAGTTAGCTTAACTGTTTGGCTCAACAATATTTCAAATGAATATTCCGAAAACATAAAAATTGTTCCTTTGCCTAAAATTAATTTAGGAAACGATACTGTTTTTTGTATTGCAGAAAATCACGTATTAAATGCCTATTCTCCACATATGAATTATTTATGGAACGATGCAACAATAGATTCAATATTATGGGTAAATCAGTCAGGAAAATATTGGGTTAATATCGAAAACACGTATACAAGTTGTAAAAATTCAGATATAATTAATATAGTTTTCTCTGAAATTCCTGAAATATATCTTGGAAAAGACACATTTTTATGTAAAAATTCAACATATATTTTAGATGCTTTTCATTCCGGGTATTCATATACTTGGCAAGATAACTCTCATTCAAATTTTTATACCGTAGCGGATTCGGGAATTTACTTTGTTGAAGTTTCAAACCAACACAATTGCAAAAATTCTGATACAATAAAGTTTACACAAAAGTTTATTCCTTATTTTTATTTTCCTGAAGATACAATTATTTGCGAAACTGAACCCCTCAGATTGCATCCTGATTTAGAACTAGATACAGAACTACTATGGCAAGACGGAAGTTCTGAGCGTTCTTATACTATTTTTGAAGAAGGTGTATATAAATTAACTGCAACAAATATTTGCGGACTATGGCTACAAAGCATAAATGTTGAAAAAAAATATTGCGGAGATATTTATATTCCAAATGTTTTCACTCCTACAAATGACGGAATTAATGAAATTTTCTTTATAAAAGGAATTGAAGAAGATGTTTGGGATTTAAAAATTTATTCTCGATGGGGCGAAGAAGTTTTTCATTCAAAAGATTATAAAAATAATTGGAAAGGAGATAATCTTACACCATCTGTTTATTATTATATTCTTTCAAACAAAAAATTACAAGAAATTTATAAAGGAACTGTCAGAATTATTAGATAACATTGTTTTTTTAATATTTCTAAAATACGTAATTATTAAACTAACAGTCTGTTAGTCATCAAATGAGTCGTAAAATTAAAGAGGAATAATTCATATTATAAATCGTTGTTAATGAATAAATTCATCCGATGACTTGGAATTTAAGGGTATTTTTAAAATATCATAAATATCTCATTTTTCAAAAACCGAATACTCAGCATTTATTGTAACATCTAATTCCCTTGCAATATTATCTTTTACAAGTGCAGGTATTTCAATCTCAAAATCAGCAGGTTTTAATTTCAGAAAAGATTTTGCTGTAATTTTTCCTTCTTTAACAGTAATTATACTTTTTGTCCCTATTTCTTTTGATACTCCATGTATTGTAATTGTACCTATAACAATTATAGGATAAACTCCTTCTTTTTCAAAATTAATTTTTGAATTTTCATCAATGTTACCTTTGAATTTTGCATTTGGATACTTATCAGATTCCATATAGTTTTCGTTAAAATGCTGCTGCATAAGCCCGTTATCAAATACAAATGCTTTAATTGAAACGCCGAAACTTATTTCGAATGATTCAGTTTTAATAATACTTACAACATCTTTATTAACGGCTTTAATATCTTCAATCAATGTTGATGAAAAGAAATCTATTGTTGCATTTTTGGTTATATATACTTTTTGCGAAAAGCTAAATAAACTAATTAGTACAAATATTATTATTGACATTAATGTTTTCATAATTAAAAATGTTTAAAATGAGAATATCCTGCTAATATTAAACCCAAAATGAACACCGCCTTCAAAAAAATTATCATTTGATGTTCCGTAAATAAATCCTCCTTCTCTCATAATTGAACTATTGCTAAGCAATAGTTGAAATACATGCCCTCCTGTTTCAATATCAACACCAAAAGAAAGAGGATTGTTATATTTTATTGTACTTTTTGAATTACGGAAAGTATGAAAATACTCAGCAGTTATTGCAAGTCTTTTTGTAATTTTATACCTCCCTCCAATTCCAGAGGCAAACAAATCATTATTTTCAGATGCTGTTGTCACTAAATTTTTGTGAATATGAGTTGGTAAAATTTCTAAAGATAATTTTTCAGAAAATTTACGTGCAATTAATATTTGGTTTACATAAGTTAGCCTTGATAAAAAAAGATTTTCTCTGTCAGGATTTTCAAACTTAGCGGAAAAAATTTCTGTACTTCCAAAATAGCTAACTGAAATAGGCATATTTTTTTTTGCACTACTTTGTCTTAACAATCTTAATTTCAGAAAAACATCATACGTCTTTTTATATGAACTTCTTCCATACCCAATAGTTAAGAAATCAAAAAGCCCTATTCGAGGCCAAGATGTATTGTAGATTGATCAATTCCAAAAAATTCTTCAATCCCACCCTCTACAGAACCAAACCTATGGGATATTCTGAAATCTAGATGTTTTTACTTAAGTTGTTCAATAGAATGTCCATTTATTATTCTTGTTGATTTAAAAGCTGCTGTTGAATATAATGTCTTATCTTTTGTTGTCTCATTTAATAAATCATCAATATTCTGAGCTTTTATCTGTCCAAAAAACAATAATAAAACTAATGTTAATATTATTTTTGATTTCATATTATAATTCTAATCTGTATTAAAATTTCAAACTTACTACGAATTATCGTTTGTATATATACCCAATAGTTTCAATAAAAGCAATAAATAAATTTATTTTAAGCTAGTTTAAAGAATCATTAGATAACTATTACAAAAATAGACTTGCTTTATGAACAAACATTAGTTATTTTTTGCACCTTCGTTTATCCATTGTTCAATTTGTGATATTAATAAATCACTTAGTTTATCTTTTCCTAATGGCATTTTTGGAAATCCAGGTTTATGTTTTAATACACTCAAGAGCTTTCCATTATCACAGGTTACTTTTACATCATCATAATCTTCAAGTCTATTTCCATTCGCATAAATATCTGAATTTGCATTACTATGGCATTCTAAACAATTATTTGAAATAATTTTAGAGATTGTCTCAGAATAACTTGTATTACCAATAGAGTCTTGTCTTGGGTAAAGCATTTCCTCATTATTATATACACAAGACTGCAATAAATTTATTATAAATATACTAATAAATATTTTTTTCAAGTGTCTAAAATTTTTTAATTAATTGACTTTGAACAAGTTGCCTTAATTTCCGTATTTATAATAATTGAGTTGTTATGCACATAGGAACACTTGCTTTATTATGCTAGTAATCTGTATGCTGTGTTATAGTCATCCATTGGGTATCAAAATATTTGTCGTAGGTGTTTCATATTCTAAATAAGCTAAATCCAAGTAATAAATTAATAGCATACTTTAATTTTTTTCAAAATTAAAGTATGCTATTAATTTATAATTCTAAAAATAAAATTAGAAAAACGATTATTTAACAATAACTTTTTCTGTTTTTTGAAAACCTTCACCTTTAATAATTAAAAAATAAATTCCTTTTGAAAGGCTCGCTATGCGAATTTCCTTAAAATTTGAATTAACATTAGAAAAGTTAGAAATAAGTTTTCCGGAGAAATCAATCATTTTTATTTCATGAATAGTCAAGTCTGATTGTAGTATAATTTTCTCACTAGTTGGATTTGGAGTAATTGAAATTTTTACATTCTTATTTTTTTCAATTTTAGAACTAACATCTTCTGTAACTGCCAATTCACTTGTGTAAATTACATCACCAGAAGTTTCCCCATTTCCATTTGCTGCATTAAATGCACCGTAGAATGTAACATCTCCGGTTCCCGTTGCTGGAGCAGTCCAGTCAAAACTCCAGGTTTTGGAACCTGAACTTGCAGTATTGCTGCTTGTGTGTGTTATAGCTTTGCTTCCATTATCTAGCTTTGTTGTTGTAGCATCAGTAACGATGAATTCCCCAACTTTACTACTTGCATCTTCCGATGTTATTTCAAAACCAAACTTAGCCGCTCCTGTGTGGTTTCCCGTTGCTGTAAATGTATAAGTTTCGCCCGGTGTATATCCTGCTGCAGGAATGTTTGAAGTTATCCATCCATCCTGTAGGCTTGCTGTTCCACCATGGCATTGAGTACAAGTGTTTACGTCTATTGGTGAACCTGTTTTCCCTCCGGGAGTTCCACTATTCCATGATAATAGCGTTGTTGCAAATAGTACTACTGCAATTCCTAAGTAAATTTTTCTTTTCATTATTGATTGTTTTAAAAGTTTGTATTAATTAAAGATATAAAGATACGATATTATTTTTATATTATGCATTTTTTTTTATTATTTTTTATGATTGTTGTTTTATTCCTGATAAAAAGGCAAAAAAAAACTCTGAAATGTCTTATTCCAGAGTTTTTGAGTTAATAATGAGTGCAGAATAAAAAGGTAAATTTTACTTTTATAGACCCTGTGGGTTTGTTGCAACTGGGTTAATATTAACAATTTATATTTTTGTATCTTCGTAAATTAAAACCCACAGGGTATTTTTATACAGAACTCAATAATTTTATTTTCAATTAAAACATATACTTATTATCTTCAATAAGTTTATTTGCAATTCTTTGTCTTGCATCTTTTACATTTACACCTTTTACTTTAGTGAAACATCTTAAGGCTTTTATGTATTTACATTGCTCTGCCTCATCAATAAATGAGTAAATTGCTTCAAGCCCTTGTTTATAAGCAATATTTGCTGAGTCGAAAAGGTAAACGTCTAAAATGTCTTTGTATATTGAAGCTGCTTTTTCTTCTTTTAATTCTTGCAATCTTTCAACCCTAAGAACTAAAGACTCTGCAACATAAGATTCCATAATTATATCTGAAAAATTAAATATAATCTCTTGTTCACGTGAAAGTTTTCTTCCAAATTTATTTTGTGCAGCATCAATTAGCATTAAAAATGTAGTCTTAAAATTTGCAACAACCATTTTTGCATCTTCAAAATAATCTCCTTTAAATTGAGGTGAATCAGGAATTTTATCTATTGAAGCTGTAACTTTAGCAGCTTCTTCAAAAATTGGAATTTCACCTTTTTGACCTTTCTTAATTAAAGTGTCGGCAGTTACGTTTCTGTTAATTTCATTTGTTCCTTCAAAAATTCTGTTAATTCTTGAATCTCTGTACCCTCTTTCAATTAATGTTTCTGCAGAATAGCCCATTCCTCCATGAATTTGAACACCTTCATCAACAACATAGTCAAGCATTTCAGATGCAAAAACTTTAATAAGTGCAGCTTCAATGGCAAATTCTCTTTGGGCTTCAACATTTGCTTGCCCTTTCTCCATTCCATTTGCAATATTGCGTTTTACAGCATCATCAATATTTTTTGAAATTCTGTAAACAGCAGTTTCATTAGCAAAAGCTTTTATAACTTGTTGTGCAAGTTTGTATTTTACAGCTCCAAAATTAGAAATTAATGTTTTAAATTGTTTTCTTTCATTTGAATATTGAACAGATTGATTTATTGCCGCTTTTGCAGAACCAATAACATTTGCACCAAGTTTTATTCTTCCTAAGTTTAAAATGTTTAATGCAATACGGAAACCATCACCTCTTTTTCCAAGTAGGTTTTCAACAGGAACTTCACAATCGTTAAAGAAAATTTGAACTGTTGAAGAACCTTTAATTCCCATTTTGTGTTCTTCCGGATTAAATGTAATTCCAGGATAATTTCGTTCAACAATAAAAGCACTTAAAATTCTATCGTCATCAATTTTCGCAAATACTGTTAATATATCTGCAAAGCCGCCATTTGTAATCCACATTTTAGAACCATTAAGTATGTAATGTGTTCCTGCTTCATTAAGTACTGCTTTTGTTTTTCCTGAATTTGCATCTGATCCTGCTCCGGGTTCTGTTAAGCAATATGCACCAAGTAAATCGCCCATTGCAAGTCCTGGGAGGTATTTTTGTTTTTGCTCTTCGTTTCCATAATACATAATTGGGAGTGTTCCAATTCCGGTGTCAGCTGAATATGCTACCGAAAAAGCATAGCCAGCTCCAAGAACATCAGCAACAAGCATTGAGGTTGTAAAATCTAAGCCAAAGCCTCCATATTCTTCTGGAATTGATACTCCAAGCAAACCTAGATCTCCTGCTTTTTTTAGAATTGATGGCATTAAACCTTCTTCATGTGCATCTAATTTATCTAAATTAGGCATTACTTCCGTGTTAATAAAATCTTGACAGGTTTGAGCAATCATTCTAGGTTCTTCACCAAAATCTTCGGGTATAAAAACTTCATTTGCTTCGCTTTGTCTAATAATAAATTCTCCTCCTTTTATTGCTTCTTTTTTACTCATATCCAAAAAATAATTATATTTATTAAAAAAATTAGTTTGCTAAAATATATATTTTTTCGACCGTTACAAAAAAAAAGCTGTTAAGCACGTATGCTTAACAGCCTTGATTATAGACCAATTATTTTTATCTTATTAGAATTATTTTTTCAGTTATTGAATGTCCGTCATTTATAATTTTACAGAAATATAAACCGTTTGCAATAGGTCTATTATTTGCATTCGTTCCATCCCAAATTATTCTGTGTTTTCCAGAATCAACTTCATTATTCATTAATGTTTTCACAAGTTGTCCGTTGTATGAATAAACTCCAACAAAAATATTTGATTTTTCATTTATGTAGAATTCAAAAGATGTATTTTGATTAAAAGGGTTTGGGGAAATTTTTAAATTCGTTATTTTTTGCAAATCATTTACTAAAACAGGAATTAAAGAAATATTAGTTACAACATCTTGGTCAATTACGTTTAATGTTCCGTTTTGAGAACTATATCCTGCTTTTGAAATATTCCAACCTATATTATTTGCAGGCTCAACCTCTGTAAATATGGCTTGTCCTCCAATATCTGTACTTTTATTTTGAGAGTTAAAAATAATAATTGCCCCTTCAATAGGGTTTGTTCCGTCCGACACATTAAAAGTTACGGTATATGTTGCAGTTTCTTCATATTGGGGAAATTCTATATAATCAACCCATGCACAATCGCTTCCATTACCCACTGAAACGTCTTTTGAGTATTCCCATTTAAAAGTATGAACTCCTGTTGTTACTGCATAACTTTCTTGCGACCAATCAAGTTCTCCCGACCATTCGCCTTTCTGTGTACCATCAATATAAAATCTTAGAAAATCATAGTTAGACTCTGATGAAACTTTTTTATAGAAAATTATGTTTCCTGCAGATGTTATATTTAATTCAGTTTGCATTGTTGTGCTTTGGTTATCTGAAATGTTACCGGATTTCATAGAGTATGTTCCATCGTAAGCTTCGGGGCTAACCCTTGTCCAGTCTGCATTGCCACCAAATGTAAAAATTGATGGGACTTCTGTTTCAAAACTTATGGCATTGCTTATTGCTAATGTAAAATCTATTGTTGTATTTGATGTTGAGATTGCTTCATTTTTTATTACGGCTGTATATCCTGTTTTTGATGCTTTAATATTATAAGTATTTTCCATAACATTAGGAACAGTATAGTTGCCTGATGCGTCAGTAAAAACCGGTGAAATTCCTGCTTCGTTTAAAAATTCAATTTTAACTCCTTGCAAAGGGTTGCTAGTTCCATCTTCTGTTACGGTTCCGGTTACTGTTACAGTTGATGCCTGTTGCAGTACAACATTTTGTATTGTTGTTGCTTCCCAATTTGAAACTGTTACACTTATTGTTTGTGAAATATATCCGTAAGAAGAATATGTAACATCGTAAGTGCCGGGTTCAATAGGTCGGTAATAGTCTCCCTTTGCAGGGTCTGTATAAACTTCTGAGTTGTCAACATCATGTCCTGTAATTTCAATTTTTGCATTAAGAGGGTCGCCGTTTGTATTTTTTACTGTTCCATTAAAACCGTAATGGCATTCTTCAATATAACCAAGCATTGCACTTTTATTATAGATCCAATGTGCAGGCAGTAAACTTGCATCTAACATTTTTGCATCTGAGAGTTCAAGTGTTAATTCTCTACAATATTGGTAATAACACATATTGTCTTGTCTGCTACCATCAACTACGTACCAATCTCCTCCGTGTGTTACACCATCGCCTTGTCCTGTAAAATATCCTGATGGAGCAATTGAATGAACAGTATCTGCATAATTGTATGATATGTGTTCCCACCAATCTTGGTCTGCATGCGGGTGAGAAGATGTCCAAGAGTCCCAAGGGTAATTTATAAGTTCAATTCCGCTATGTGAATTTGCCGACATAACAAAATGATGGGCTTGTGCAAAAGCAATTTGCATTTGAACTTCCGATTCGTTCTGACCTGATGGATTTGGTTTATTTGGAGATGGGAAATTTCTGTTCAAATCAACACCATTAGAGTTTGATCTTGTAGCACTGCTAACAGTGTTATTCCCTCCATTATAAGTTCCATCAGGGTTTGAAAGTGGATTTATCCAGATTTCGGTATTATTTATAATGTTCGTAACTCGAGAAGCTGTACCGTAGTTTGACAACATATAATCTGCTAAACGCAAAAACATAATGTATGCAACAATTTCATCACCGTGCATTTGCCCTGTGTAGTAAAATTCTGGTTCTTCTTCATCAACATCAGGATTATCTGAAATTTTTATTACTTTAATTTCTCTTCCGTCTTCGGAAGTTCCTATTGTTTCAACACGGCAAATGTTTGGGTAATCAGTAGCAAACTGGTCAATCATTTGGTTAAGGACATCAAAAGTCGGGTATCTGTCCCAATTTGCCATTTGTGCAACTGTTGTTGCCATTGTTAGAGCTTTCCCTTTTGCAGGGTGGTCTTGAACTTGAAATTTATATCCTGATTTTTTAAATTTATCAAAGTTTTCCCCATATAAGTATGCTGTAACGGTATTATTATTAAACTTATCAACTTGAACAAATTCAGGAAGTTTATACGCTTCCTTTTTGTTTTCAACTTCAAATTTTACTATGTGTTGTTGAGAAAAAAGGTTTATTGTTATAAAAAACAATAATGTAAATAATATATTTTTTTTCATGTGTCTAAAATTGTCTAATTAATTAATATTGAATAAATTGCTAATATCTTTGTTTTTAAATAAATTGTTTTGAGCTGCACATAGGAACACTTGCTTTCTTATACAAGTAATCTGAATACTGTGTTAAAGTCATGCCCTTGGGTGTCAAAATCTTTATCGTGGGTGTTTCATTTTTATTTATTTTATGTTTTTTTATATAGACTATAAACAAGATATTTGGTTGCAAAAATACTAATAAAAATGGATATTTTCTACAACATTTTCTAATTTCATACCTCTTGAACCTTTTATAAGAAACCAAGTATCATGAAATTGTATTTGTGAAATTGATTTTATGAGTTCTTCTGTTGTTTTATAGGAATGAATATTCTTATTTGTGTTTAATTTATTAAAAATGAGTCCTGCAATAAAAATCTGAATATTATTATTTTTTTTTACTAATGATGTGAGTGTCTCTAATATTTTAAGATGTTCTATATCTGACTTATCTCCTAACTCAAACATATCTCCTAGTATTAATACTTTTTTTTCTAATTTAATATTTATAAAATTATCTATTGCCATCCCCATACTTGTAGGATTTGCATTATATGCGTCAAGTATAATGTTTAAGTTTCCTTTCTTTATAATTTGTGAACGGTTATTATTTGGAACATATTCTTCAATTGCTTGTTTAATTTTTTCATTGTTAATTTTAAAATATTTTCCAACACAAGCTGCTGCTAATAGATTTTCAAAATTATACTTTCCTATTAAATTTGTTTTTATTAAAGTTAAGTTAGCCCCAATAGAAAATTTCAAAAAAGGTTCTGCTGAAATAATTTTACCGAAGCAAAAATCATTTTCAGATGTTCCATATGTTATAACTTCTTGGTCTTTTATAAGTTTTTTTAATAAATCATTATCATTATTAATAAATAGCTTAGCATTTTTTTTATTAATTGCCTCGTAGAGTTCTGCTTTTGTTTTAATTAAAACTTCAAAAGTACCAAAACCTTCTAGGTGTGCTTTACCAATATTTGTAATTATTCCATAATCTGGTATTGCTATATTGCAGAGAAACTCAATTTCTTTTTGATGGTTTGCTCCCATTTCAACAATACCAATTTCTGTTTCATTATTAAATGACAAGAGAGTAAGCGGTACTCCTATATGATTATTATAATTACCTTTTGTTGCTTTTACTTTATATTTCTTTTTCAAAACTATATGAATAAGTTCTTTGGTGGTTGTTTTTCCATTAGTGCCAGTAATAGCGATGATAGGAAGTCCTAATTTAATTCTATGATATTTAGCTAATTGCTGAAGAGCTAACAAACTATCATCTACATAGATACATTTATTATTGCTCTTATAATTATTATCATCAGTTATTACGAAAGAAGCACCTTTTTCAATTGCCTTCTTAATAAAATTATTACCGTTAAAATTTTCTCCTTTAAGGGCCCAAAATAAATATCCTTTTTTTATAGACCTACTATCTGTAGAAATAAAAGGGTGCTTTATAAAAACCTTATATAATTCTGAAATTATCATTCTTTTATTTGGATTGCGAATATAAAAAAAAGACCTCAAAACTGAGGTCTTTTTTTTAAAAATTTTTATTTTTTATCTATTTCCGCTTGGGCTTCCAAGTCTAACCATTGAGCATCTGAAACCTAAATCATCACTTGATTGATTTTCGTCAAGAAATCTTCTATTTCCAGGCACTAACCAGTATGCTTTATCTCTCCATCCTCCACCTTTATAGACTCTTGCTTTATCTGTAATCAATGAACTCATTCCTATACCATTTTCATCTCCTTGCCCATACATTCTACTTGAACCAGGCTCATCTTCACCTAACCAATCTCCATCATCAGTAACACTTGATTGAATATCACCATCTTTATAATTAACATTATAAGCTCTTCTATAATTATGTCTATTTTCACTTTCTGCATCAGTCATTAGGCGATATTTCATTCTTCCTAAACTATCTTTTGTTACAAAACTTCCATCTTCATCTTTTTCTTTTACCGTAAATATATTACCTCTGAAAGGATTAAAATCGTCAACATCTTGCGATGAAGAAGCTCTATATACGTCTCTTACCCATTCGTTAACATTTCCTGCCATACAATATAATCCAAAATCATTTGGCCAATAAGAATCAACGGGTACTGTAATAGAGCCATTATCATTTAATGCTCCTGCAACTCCCATCATATCACCTCTTCCTCTTTTGAAGTTAGCCATAAAACGTCCTAATTCTTTTTTAGTATCTTTTCTAAGATAATGTCCATTCCAAGGATATAGTCTATGCGACCATATTCTTTCTGGGGAATCTTTTGAATTTCCTAATAAAGCAAGTGCTGCATATTCCCATTCTGCTTCAGTTGGTAATTGATATTTAGGAAGTAATATTCCATCTTCCATTCTAACTCTTCTTTCTCCTTCGCCACTTAGACTTGGCAATCCTGTTTCAACTCCCAAATCATATTGCCCTGCAAGATAAGCCTCTGTATTAAAGTTCTCAGCACCGCTTTGATCTTCGGGTGTAAATCTAAGAATTCCTTCATCAACCAATAATTGTTCATTTACTCTGTCTGTTCTCCAATCACAGAACTTTGATGCTTGATGCCAATTAACACCAACAACAGGATAAGTATAATACATAGGTGACCTGAAATAATATTCGACAAAAGGCTCATTGTATGCCAATCTTCTTCTCCATGCTAAGGTGTCTGGTAAAGCTTCTTGATAAACTTGTGGCATATCAACAAATACTCTTCCTAACCAATGTAAATATTCTAAATAATCTACATTTCTAACTTCTGTTTCATCCATATAAAATGAAGAAACAGTAACTCTTCTTTGTAAATTATTCCAGGAGTAAGAAACGTCTTGTTCTACTCTTCCCATTTGGAAAGCTCCGCCTTCAATAAATACAAGACCTGGTCCTGTTTTCTGTTCATTATACGAAGATACTTCAAATCCTCCGTTTTCAACTTCGTTATACATCCACCCTGTTGAAGTAGAATGTGTTCCTACATCTGCATTGCCAGTTGAACCTCCTCCACATGAACTAAGTATTAACGCTAAGCTTACAAAAGCTGCAATTGGAAATAATAATTTCATTTTCATCTGTATTTTTTGTTTTTGTTTTCAATTTTCAATTAAAATATTTACTACTTACACATTTTAGTCATAAATAATTTAAAAGAACCTGTTTAAAAGTATTTTTTCAATCCACAAATATAACTAAATTTTTAAACAAAATATTGCATTCTTAGCATTTCTTTTTTTCTTACATTTAAAAATATAAGATAAAGTCAATTGATTTGAACTTATAGGTATGCCAATATTTTTCGTTAACAACATATCGTAACTATATGATAATCTGAAACTTTTAAAAAATAAACCAGCTGTAATAACCCCAGATACTGATTTAAAATCTAGACTATGTTTTATAAAAAACCTTGTTAAAAAAATGTTATTAACTATGTGTATTCCATATAAAATTTGATTAAATCTTCCTTGATGATAATAAATAATTTCAGGAGTAATAGTCCTGAAATTATGATTTGTTATCTTTTTCTTTACAGAAAAAACCTTGCCAATATTAATTTTAATGAATGGTTTTTCATTAAAAGAGGAATAATTATATATTATTTTATCTAAGTGTTGAACAGAAATCCCTGCTATATATCTATTTGAGATAAAAACAGTAGCTATTGAAAAATCTATATTTTTATTTGAAATAAAACTATTTTCACCTGAAAATTGAGAAATATTTCCGGAAATAGGGTTAATTTGGTCATTAAAAATGAGATTGTTTATATTTACATTTTGTTGTAAATAACTTATTTGCATTGCAGTATTGACCAAACTTTTATGCCCTGTTTTTAATTTATAGCTATAAATAAAATCTGCTTTAAAATTATTTAATGCTCCATTTCCTTGTTTTAAATTAGATATTAAAAGTCCAATTCCACTTTTATATTTATTAATATATTTATTGTATGAAACACTATAATAGTCATAAATAAAATTTTTGTTATAAGTAAGGTTTATCTCAGAACAATAATTAATTCCAGAATAAGCTGGATTTAGTACTATTTTTTCAGAATAGGGATCTGAAAAAGTGATTTCTTGAGACTTTAAAGAATAAAAAATCATTAAAATTATACTCAATGAAATAAAAAATCGTTTCATAAAAATACTTACTAAAATATATTTTAATAGTTTTTAAACTTTCAAAATTCTCAAAATGAGCTTAAAAAAAATAAAAATAATAATTTTAACTTTATTAATTCTAACTATTTCCGAAAATAATATTTACTCTCAAACATTTTCTACAAAAATAAATTGGAAAAGCAAAAGAGAAATAAAGGATTCTTTAAATTCTTTTTTTTTATTTGATTCCAATAATATTTCTTTTGACAAAAATCTTTCTCCTTTTTATTCAAATAAAATAAATATACGCAATTTTTATAATAAAGGATTTAATTACAGTTTAAAACCAAAAAACTTAAAATATATTGCTTTGACTGAAGCTGAAGTTTCAGGCATAAAAAATATTAATAAAATTCCCGAAAATTATATTTTTAATTCAAAACTACAATTTGCTAGAGGTATCCCTTATATTACTTATAAAATTTCTTCTATAATAAAAAACTCGTCATCCGGAAAATATGAGAAACTAATAAGTTTAGACTTAATTCTTGAAAAAACTAGGATTAGTTCTCAAAAAAGTAAACAGGTTTATGCCGAAAATTCAATTTTGAGTTCCGGAACTTGGAGAAAAATTAGAATTAGTGAAAGCGGTTTATATAAATTAACTTTTGATGAACTTGAAAGTATAGGAATTGATAATCCTCAGAATGTTAGAATCTTTGGAAATGCAACAGGATGGCTGCCTATGATGGCAGGAGATGAAAGACCCGATGATTTGGTTGAAAATGATATTTTAATTGAAGGTAATTCTGTTATTTTTTATGCTCAAGGTGCTGACAGATGGGATTATAATGAAACAACACAAGTCTTTGAACCTAAAAACCATTTTTATTCAGATTATTCTTATTATTTTTTAACTTCTGATGTAAATACAAATTATAATAATACCATAAAACAAGAAACTCAAAGCAGTTTATCTGAAACCCACAATGTTTCAACTTATAACTCTTATGCAGTTCACGAAAAAAATCTATACAATATTGCTGAAACAGGAAGAAATTGGTATGGTGAGATTTTTGATATTGATAATAACCAAAATTTCACATTTTTATTTCCAAATCTTATTGACAACCAAGATGCAAAAATAAAAATATTTGTTGCTGCCACAGGCACATCAAATTTTGTTGTTAATACTAATGGTACTTCAAAAACAATTCCTTGCACAGGACCAATTCCTCATAATTTTGCTGCAAGAAAAACAAGCAATTATACTTTTAATACCGGAAACTCCGATAATATTTCAATAAACATTAAATTTAACAGTAATTCTCCTTCAACAAAGTCTTGGTTAGATTACTTTTATATAAATGCAAAAAGTGAATTAAAATTTACAGGAGGACAAATGTCTTTTAGAAATGCAGAAACTATTGGAGAAACAAATATCACAAAATATACTTTAAGTAATGCAGGAAGTTCTGTTGTAGTTTGGGATATTTCTGATAAAACTAGACCAAAAAAAGTTAACACAACAATTTCAGGAAGTTCACAAGTGTTTAAGTTGCCAAGTTCAGAGTTGAAAGAATTTATTGCTTTTGATAATTCTGTATTTAAAAAAACTGATTTATCAAAAGTTGAAGTTGTTGCGAATCAGAACCTTCATGCAACATCCGGTAATACAGATATGCTTATTATTACTTTTCCAGCTTTTATTTCACAAGCAAATGAGTTAAAAGAATTACATGAAAGAATTGATGGAATGAATGTTAAAGTTGTAACCCAACAACAAATTTACAATGAATTCTCTTCGGGTGCAGCAGATTTTTCAGCTATAAGGGATTATGTTAGAATGATTTACAAAAAAGCAAACAATGGGGATACATTAAGATATTTATTATTATTTGGAGATGGTTCTTATGACAATAAATCCGGTATAGGCGAAAATGGAAATTTTATGATTACTTACCAACAAAATTGGTCTGAAGGATTAGGTGATTCTAATGTAACTGATGACTTTTTTGGTACAATAGACGATAATGAAGGAGATGATGGAAACAGTTTAGAAGGTTTACTTGATATAGGAATTGGGCGTTTAATTGTTAGTAATGTTCAACAAGCCAATGAACATATTGCAAAAATTAAAAACTATGTTAGCTCATCAACCTTTGGAGATTGGAGAAACCAACTTTGTTTTATTGCTGACGACGAAAATTCTCTAGTTCATATGTCTCAAACGAATGCATTAACAAACTATATTGAAAAATATCATCCAATTTATAATATTGAAAAGATTTATTTAGATGCTTACACTCAATATACCGAATCCGGAGGTGAAAGATATCCTGACGTAAACAATGAAATAAATAGCAGAATACAAAAAGGCAGTTTAATTTTAAATTATGTTGGGCATGGTGGAGAACACGGCTTAGCCCATGAAAGAGTTATTACAGTTAGTGAAATTGAAAGTTGGCGAAATTTTGACAAGCTTTCTTTATTTGTTACTGCAACTTGTTCATTCACAAGATTTGATAATTACAAATTCAAATCAGCAGGCGAAAGAGTTTTTCTTAATCCTCATGGTGGGGCAATAGCAATTTTTACTACTGCAAGAATTGCTTGGATACATTCTAACGGAGATTTAACAAAAGAACTTTACAGAAATATGTTTGGCAAATATAATTCCGGAGAGCCTTACAGATTAGGCGACATTATTAGAATAACAAAAAATAATGCTTTTTACCACGAAAATAACTTAATTTTCTTTTTGATGGGAGACCCTGCATTAAAATTAGGTTACGCATCTGAGTGCAATGTGGTTACAAATAGTATAAACGGAAAAACTATCTCCGAAATTGATACTTTAAAAGCACTGAGTACTGCTACTTTTTCTGGAGAATTACAAGATAAAAACGGCAATAAACTTACTAATTTTAACGGATATGTTTCTCCAACTGTTTACGACAAAGAAAGAATTGTTAATACTCAAAATAATGATGGAGAAGGAGTTTACACATACCAAACAAGAGATAACATAATATACAAAGGAAGAGCAAATGTTATAAATGGTGAATTTGAATTTAGCTTTATTGTACCGCGTGATATTGCTTTAAATGTAGATACAGGAAAAATAAGTTATTATGCTCACAATGATGTTTTTGATGCAAAAGGATATTCCTTTAACTTTTTAGTGGGAGATATTGCAAAAGATTATGAAGAAGACAACGAAGGGCCTGAAATTGAACTATTTATGAACGATGAAAATTTTGTTTCAGGAGGCATCACTAATGCAAGTCCCAGAATTTTTGCAAAACTTAGTGATGAACATGGAATTAATACTTCTTCCGGAGGTATTGGGCACGACATTACTGCAATTATTGATGATGACATCCAAAATGTTATTATAATGAATGATGATTACAGAGCAAATGCAAATACATATAAGAGTGGAGAGCTTGAACACTTTTTATTTAATGTTGATGCCGGTAATCATAAACTAAAGTTTAAAGTATGGGATGTTTATAATAATTCTTCCGAAGAATATTTAGAATTTTTAGTAGTTGAAGCAAAAAACTTATCAATTGATAAATTATTGAACTACCCTAACCCATTTACAACACACACCGATTTTTATTTTGAACACAATCAAGCAGGAACAGAACTAGACCTAATGATTCAAATTTTTACTATTTCAGGAAAATTGGTAAAAACAATTGAATCTAATTTCTTAGCAGACGGATACAGAGCCGGTCCATATCCTTGGGATGGAACAGACGATTTCGGCAATAGAATTGGAAGAGGCGTATACGTTTACAGAGTAAAATTACGCTCATCAACCGGACAAGTTGAAGAAAAGTTTGAAAAATTACTTATATTAAAATAAACATATAAGGTAACTCGTTAAATACAAATACATTACATCAACCTTTTTGAAACATATTGAAAATATACTCTTCTAATAAAAGAAGCCTAAGAAAAAAAACATTTCTTAGGTTTTTTCCTGTTTTCCGCATTGCAACACCCTAATAATTTTTCAAAATAATTTCATATAATTCAGTTTGATCTTCATCCATTTTTAGAATTTTAGATTTCTGATGTTTTGAGTCTGGTAATGTGTATGTTATCTGATACATATTATGAGTTAGTTC
>CAMZKV010000048.1 GCA_947311445.1 uncultured Chlorobiota bacterium
TCATAAGCCTGTTCGCCATGTAATGAAGAGTCTAATCCAATTTCTTCGTCTTCAGCAGAAACTTTCACTTTTGTAACTAAGTTGATAACTATTAGCATTACATAAGTAAAAATAAATGCATAAGCAGATGCGCCTATAACAGCAACTACTTCTTTAAAAAAGAAAGATGAGTTTCCTTCAATTAAACCAGACTGACCATTAATTGCTGATGATGCAAACACTCCAAGAAGTATTGTTCCTATTACTCCTCCCATTCCGTGTACTCCCCAAACATCTAAAGCATCGTCCCAGCCCCATCTGTTTTTAAACTGTACTGCAACAAAACAAAGAGAACCTGCAACAAGACCAATTAGCATAGCTGCCCATAATGGCACAAAACCTGCTGCGGGAGTTATAGTTGCCAATCCTGCAACAAAACCTGTAAGAAGACCAACAAATTTTGGTTTTCCTTCTTTTATCCATTCAATAATTAACCAAGTTATTCCTGCAACTGATGCTGCAACATCTGTGTTTAAGAAAGCTGTTGTTGTAACAGCATCTACTTTTAGTTCACTTCCCGCATTGAAACCATACCAGCCAAACCATAGCAAACCTGTTCCTATTGCTACCAAAGGAATGCTGTTAGGTACTGATTTTGTATCTTTCCTTTTTCCAACGTAAATTACCGAAGCTAATGCTGCAAAACCAGCTGTTGCGTGTACTACAATACCGCCTGCAAAGTCGAGAACTCCCCATTGTGCAAGAAGTCCGCCACCCCAAACCATGTGAACGAAAGGGTAATAAACAAAAATTTGCCAAGCAACTAAGAATATTAAATATGCTTTAAAAGTTACACGGTTTACAAATGCTCCTGTAATAAGTGTTGGTGTAATTACGGCAAACATCATTTGGTATGCTATGAAAATATACTCGGGATATTGTCCGTCGGCACCACTATATGCCTTATCAAATGAAATTCCATTGAGGAATGCCCAATCGAAGTTCCCAATTATACCGCCTTCGCCTCCACTAAAACTTAATGAATAGCCAAAACTAATCCAAAGAATTGTTGTAATTCCCAATGACACAAACGTTTGCATCATAATTCCGAGTATGTTTCTTTTTCCGGCGAGACCTCCATAGAAAAAAGCCAAACCGGGTGTCATAAGCATTACAAGACTTGTGCTAAGTATCATAAATGCCGTAGTTCCTGTATCAAAACCCATATTATTTATGTTTTAAATTATTAATAAAAATTTGAAAAATTCTAAAATGAAATTCCTGCTACTAAATATATTTTTTCAGCTTGCGGATTTGTAATTACTGATACTGAAAGTGGTAAACTAAACTTATCTGTAAATTTTATATCTTTTGTAGCCGTTAAACCTAAATTTACAACACCAAATCCATTTCCGTAGAAACCTGTTTCTCCAAGGTTTTCATCAGGGTCAGTTAAATTAAATCCCATAAAAGCATTAATATTTTTGTATGAATACCCAAGTTCGGCATAAGTTGAATATTGAATGCCTTTAACTGTTGCATCGCTATTTAAGCTTTGAGCATCTGCACCCCAAACATTTGCTGCAAGAAGAAATGTTAATGGAAGTTTTTCTGTTCCGTTAAACGATAATGAAGTTTCCAGAATATGACCCGTTGTATTTTTGTCATAATCAAAATATTTATATGCACCTACTTCATTTGGGAAAAAATAATCGGTTACAATTATTGAAACCATATCATTATAAGTGTAAGACACATATAAATCAGCCTCTTGTGCTCCTGTGAGGTTCATTGCATAAGCTCCCCAAGCTCCAAGAGCAAAACCGCCTTTATTAAACTCAACACCCGGTTGAATACTTGGTGAAGCACCAAAATCAGTTCCACGCCATACATATCGGCTCATTAAATCGCAACTTACACTAAGCAAATCATTATTTTTTGCTTCATCGGTTTGCGAAAAAGAAATATTTGCAAAAAGCATAATTGCAATAGCAAATAATAAACTTAATCTATTTTTTTTCATCTTATTTACGTTTAAAATTTCGTTTACAAAGATGATTTAAAATAGAAGTTTATACAATCGTGTTTTTTCGTATTATTGAATACGTGTTTCTCTTAGATTTTTTTTTATAATTTTATATTTATGGTAGGATTATTATCATAACTTAATGTACTAATAATCGAGTATTAAGAAATAATTTTAGAGTTCGGTCTAAAAAGCGACGGTTTGAATGTTTTATCAAACAATTTGGCTTAAAATACCTTAACATTCAACACATTACACAATTAAGCCGTCGCTAAATTTCATGTTTTTTTTCTTATACCTTAAATCCGCAAGTCAGGCTTTGAAAGCTCTGACAGGGTTTTATATTTCAATAATATTATTCTTAATTGCAAATTTCACCAAATCAACAACACTATTCAAGTTAAGTTTTTTCATAATGCTGGTTTTGTGGGTTTCAACAGTTCTTACACTTATTGAAAGTTTTTCTGCAATGCTTGGATTGTTCATTCCTTCAACAACATACAATAAAATTTCTTGTTCCCGTTTTGTAAGATTGCTTAATTTATCATCGGAAACTTTATTGCCAAATTTTGCATTATTAACATAGGATTTTAAAATTGTATCGGAAATAGATTTGCTAAAATATTCATTACCATTAAACACTTCATCAATTGCTTTTAGAAGCTCTTCGCGAGTTGTATTTTTGGGTAAATATCCGTTAATCCCTGTTTTTAGGGCATTAAAAATAAAATCCTCAGAAGTGTACATTGAAAGTATTATTTTTTTAATTTTAGGATAATCTTTCGATAATATTTTTGAGAGTTCAATACCCGACATTTTTGGCAAAGAAATATCTAACAAAATAATATCTGGTTTTACAGTATTCAGAAGTTTTAAAAGTTCATAAGCATTTTGTAATTCGCCTACAATTTCAATTTTTACACAATCTGACAAAAGAGATTTTATTCCATCTCTAACTATCTGATGGTCATCAAGTAAAACTATTTTAATTTTTGTCATAAGATTTTGTTTTATCTTAAATCCGCAAGTCACGGTGTGAATAAACTAATAAACAGAAAGTTAACTGAAATACCATATCACTTTTATTAAATAATTCACACCGTGACTATCAGTTAGTTAGTTTCTAGCTTGCGGATATTAAGTATTAATAGGAATTTCAATAATAATTGTTGTTCCTTTTTTTCTTTCAGAAAAAATTTTAAACTTTCCGTTAAGCAAGGAAACTCTATCAATGATATTATTCAATCCGTTTGAATTTTCTTTTTTATCTTTTACTATATCAAAGCCTTTACCATCATCTTTTATGTTTACAAGTATTTTTTTTGTAGAAAATTCAAGATTAATTTGTACATTTTTTGCTTCCGAATGTTTTACAATATTTGTCATAGTTTCTTGAATAATTCTGAACAAATATATCTTTATTTCAGAAGTCAAATTTTTACTTTCGCCTTTTTTATTAAATTTAATTTTTATGTTTGAAGTTTCTGAAACATCATTGCAAATATTTCTTATTGCTGTAATTAATCCAAATTCCGACAAAGCTGCGGGCATAAGATTGTTTGAAATTCTTCTGGTTTCTTCAATGGCATTGTCAAACAAATTTCCTAAATTTAATTGAGCATCTGTTATTTTTGTGTTTTTGGGCAAGCTGCTTTCAAATTTCAGTTTTAGTGCAATTAAAAGTTGCCCCAAGCTATCGTGTAACTCCCTCGAAAGTCTTTGGCGTTCAATTTCTTGCCCATCAATTAAGGAACGTAAACTTTTAGTTTTTTCAACACCCAATTCTTTTGCTTGTGTTTTTAATTGCTTAACCATGTGGTTAAATGTTTCGGTAAGTTCGCCAATTTCATCATCAGAAATATTATGAATTTCAACATCTAAATTACCTGTTCCAACCTCGTGTGCTGCCTGATTAAGTTTTTGAATGGGAAAAGTTATTTTTTTTGAAAGAATTATTACAACAAGCATCACAATTAGAAAAATAAAAATGCTTATAAATATTATTTCATTTCTTATTTTATAAATAGGAATTGTAACTTCTTTATAATCAATTTCTGCAAGAATAACCCAATGTAAATTTGGAACATTTATTTTATCGTAGGAACTTAAAACTTCAATATTTCTGTAATCTTTAATAAGTTTTGTTCCCGGTTTGTTATTTAATACAGATTGTACTGCTTTGGTTTTAACAAAAGTTTTTAAAATTGATTTTTCTTGAAAACGAGAAGAACTTCTCATCAAATAGTCACTGCCAACCAAATAAGATTCTCCTGATGCTCCTAAACCACTTGCAGGATTATCATTAAGCATAATTTTATCAATAACAATAGAAGGAATTTCAAAAACTAAAATCCCTAAAATTTCATTATTCCCATCCTTAATTGTTTTACAAATAGTTAAATTTGCAAAACTATCATTTTTATTTTTAGTATAATCCTTAACAAACACATCATTATTCGTAACACCCTCATTATAAAACTCTTTGCAATTAGCCGAAGTATTATTTTCACAGCTATTTTTTAAAGGATAAATTAGCTTATTTTTTCCAATAATAAATATTCTGCTGTAATGCTCTTGCGAAAGTTCATTTATAAACTTTCTGCTTTTACCTAGCTTGAAATCATTAATAGGAGTATTTTTTTCAGGTTTATTTATTTCATTAATTTGTTTTACAAGAAACCTAATATCGGAAGATGCAGCGGCTAAACCTACTTCTTTAAAACAGTTGTAAAAAAATGTTTCAATTAAATTTGTTTTAATAACTCGTACAGAATTTAATTGATTAAATGTTCTGTTGAGAATAGCTTTCTTGGCATTATAAAAAGAATATGAGGCAACAACAGTTATTGTTAATACACTTATTAATAAAGATGCAATTATAAGTTTATCCGTTATTGAGATTTTTCTCATAAAAATTAATCTTTTTTCAAATCAATACCATGCATACCTAATGTTGCCAAACCTCCAAGTGAAGTTTCTTTATAAAGACTAGGCAAATCGTGTCCTGTCTGTTCCATAACTTCCACAACATTATCAAAAGGAACAAGGTGTCTTCCGTCTGAATGAATAGCATACAATGCCGAATCAAAAGCACGTTGAGCACCAAAAGCATTTCTTTCTATGCAAGGAACTTGAACAAGCCCTGCAATTGGATCGCAAGTAAGTCCCAAATGATGTTCTAATCCGGAAGCTGCCGCATATTCAATTTGATAGGTTGTTCCGCCAAGCAATTGTGCACAAGCTCCGGCTGCCATTGAACAGGCAGTACCGACTTCGCCTTGACAACCTACATCTGCTCCTGAAATTGATGCGTTTTCTTTAACTAAGTTTCCTATTAATCCAGCAACAGCAAGAGCTTTTAATATTCTTTCTTCTGAAAATTCATATTTTTTATAAAAAAGGTAAAGTACGGCTGGTAAAATACCGGAAGAACCGCAAGTTGGAGCAGTAACAACTTTTCCAGCCGAAGCATTTTCTTCTGAAACAGCTAAGGCATAAGCAAAAAGATATGTGTCGTCTTCAGCAAATTTATTTTGCATATTTGCTTTTACAAAATAAGAAGGTGCTTTTCTGCGAAGTTTTAAAATACCGGGAATTGTTCCATCAGATTCTAATCCTCTTTCAATAGCTGATTTCATTGTTTCCCATACTTTTTTAAGATATTTAGGGAAATCATCATTCTCAATTCTATAAACGTATTCCCAGAGAGTTCCTCCTTCTATTTCTAGATGTTTTATAATGTCTAACATATTGGTAATAGGATAAATATCTTTTTTGCCTGGTTTTGTATCTCTATCAATTAATGCTCCTCCACCAATACTATAAACTTCCCATTCATCAATCTTTTCATTATTTTTATTATATGCTTGGAATACCATTCCGTTTGGATGCAAAGGCAAATATTCATCTTGTTTCCAAATTATTTCTGTTTTTTTGGGAAGTGTTTTTTTTATAATAAAGTCTGTTAAATGTCCCCTTCCGGTTAGTGCTAAACTTCCGTAAAGTATAACTTTAAAAGATTTAGCATTAGGATTTTTTTTTGCAAACTTTTTAGCTGCAAATTTAGGTCCCATTGTATGACTGCTTGAAGGTCCATTCCCAATTTTATACAGTTCTTTTATTGATTCCATTTTATGAAAATATAATTTGATTGCAAGATATATTTTTCAAAATTAAAAAAATAAAAGTTTTATTATTTAGAATCATTCTTTATATTTGCAAAAAATTAATCAGGGGTGCCTTAAATTACAGGCTGAGATTAGACCCTTTGAACCTGATACGGATAATGCCGGCGCAGGAAGATAAGAAATTTCCTAATCTATTATTTTCAATTCCCTTGATGTTATTATTTATTAATTTTAAATTAAACATCAATCAAAATGAGAAAAATCAACATTTTTTTATTTATACTTTTTTTCAGTATAAATATTTTTGCACAAAAAATAAGCGGAACTGTAAGCAATCAGAACAATGAAAAATTACATGGAGCAACAATAAAAATTAAAAAAACTTTCCTTACAACAAGTAGTGATATAGACGGAAATTTTGAATTTAACAATTTAGAATATGGAAAATACAATATTGAAGTTTCTTATATTGGTTACAAAACTGAAACTAAACAAATTATATTGGATAAAAAAGATTTTAACGTCAATTTTGTCCTAGAAATTTCGGAGGTAATTGCAGAAGAAGTAGTTATAACAGCATTAAGGGCGAACTTAAACACGCCTATTGCTTATACAAATATTGAAAAAGAAGATATTGAAAGAAACAACACAGGGCAGGATATCCCTTACTTGCTAGATATGACACCTTCAATTGTTATTAGTTCTGATGCAGGAGCTGGAGTTGGTTATACTTCAATGAGAATTAGAGGAACTGATATGACAAGAATAAATGTTACTCTTGATGGTATTCCTTTAAACGATTCAGAATCGCACGGAGTTTGGTGGGTAAATATGCCCGATTTTGCATCTTCCGTTGGTAATATTCAAATTCAAAGAGGAGTAGGCACATCTTCAAATGGGGCGGGAGCTTTTGGGGCAAATGTAAATTTTGTTTCTGAAAAAATTAAGAAAAAAGCTTATGCAGATGTCAATTGGGGAATTGGCTCTTTTAACACAAAAAAAGCAACTTATAAAGCAGGAACAGGTTTGCTTGGAAAACATTTTGTTTTTGATGCAAGACTTTCCAAAATTCATTCTGATGGTTTTATTGATAGAGCAAAATCTGATTTAGAATCTTATTATGTATCTGGAAAATACATCGACAAAAAAAACTTCTTTAAAATAAATGTTTTTAGGGGAACAGAAGAAACTTACCAAGCTTGGAATGGTGTGCCAAAGACATATTTGGACACTAACAGAACCTATAATTCATATACTTATGAAAATGAAATTGATCATTACACCCAAAAGCATTACCAAATGTTTTATACTCGCAAAATTAATGAAAATTTAAACCTAAACATTGCTTTACATCATACAAAAGGTGAAGGATATTATGAGCAATCTAAAACCGGAAAAAAATTTAAAAATTATGGCTTAGATGCTATTATAATAGGAACAGATACAATAAGAAAAACAGATTTAATTCAAAGAAAGTGGTTAAAAAATAACTTTTATGGAGGAATTTATTCATTAGAATACTCAAAACACAAATTAAATACTGTTTTTGGTGGTGCAATAAATAAATATGACGGCGACCATTTTGGTAAGATTATTTGGGCAGAATATGCAAGCAACGGAATTAAAGGACATGAGTGGTATAACAATAATGGTGTAAAAACTGATATAAATGAATACCTAAAAATTAATTATCGGGGAATTTACAAATTAAACCTTTGGGCAGATCTTCAATATAGAATGGTAAAATATAAAATTACAGGTACACATGACGATTTAAGAGATATTTCACAAACACATAACTACGGTTTCTTTAATCCAAAAGCTGGTTTAACTTATGAGTTGGAAGAAAATATGAATACATATTTTTCATTTGCAATTGCTAATAGGGAACCTTCTAGAAGTAATTTTAGAGATGCCGCAGAAAATGAAATGTTTATTCCTGAAACTTTATATGATTATGAAGGAGGATACAAATTTACGACAAATAATTTAGCCTTAAATTTGAATTTGTATTATATGAACTACAAAAATCAACTAATCCTAACAGGAAAGATTAATGATGTTGGTGCATACATAATGAGCAATGTACCTGAAAGTTATAGGGCAGGGGCAGAACTTTCAGGAGGTGTTAAACTTAACCGCTTTGCAGAATGGAAATTTAATGCAACATACAGCCAAAATAAAATTAAAAACCTAACAGTTTACATTGATAATTGGGATACTTGGGGACAAGAAACAGAGGCATACAAAGAAACAGATATATCTTTTTCTCCGGATATAATTGCAGGAAGTGAGTTTATGTTTCATGTATTAAAAGGACTTGATGCAAGTTTTACTTCTAAATATGTAGGAAGACAATACATTGACAATACTTCAAATATTGAGCGTTCATTGAGCCCTTACTTCGTAAATAATATAAGATTAAATTATTCTTTAAAATTGAAAAGAATTAAAGAAATAGCATTTAATATTTCAATAAATAATATTTTTAATGAAATGTATGAAACAAATGCTTGGGTTTATAGATATACAACAGGCGGAACTGAATATGCAATGGATGGTTATTTCCCACAGGCAGGAATAAACTTTTTGGCTGGAGTTAGTTTTAAATTTTAAAGAGTTTCTAATAATATAAAATCCTGCCAATTGAATGATTTGCAGGATTTTATAAATTATTCAGATAAACTTTTTTTCTAGCTTGAATATTAAATCTTAAAATTACTTTTTGAGAAAAGTCATATCCTTCTGGAAAACAATGTGTTGCAAATTGAAATTTTAGTTGTACATTTTTATGTTTAATTAAATTAAATTCTGCATCAATTCTTGTATATGTTTTCGATGTATAAAATTTATTTCCGTAAGCCAAAGATAAACTTTCTCCGTAATATTGTGTTACTCTCAACAAATACCTACTGTATTCGATATTTAATTTACCATAAATCCCTCCATTAAAAGCATATGGGTCAGGTCGGTATCTGTCGTAAGAAAATGCAGTTCCAACAGCTATTTTAGAATATATTTTTTTAGTTAAATCAATGCCGAATAAAAAAACACCTCCACCATTATCTCGTATATGAAAAAGAGAATCTCTTATTCCGGCATCGGCAAAATGATACATATAAAAATAATTTTCAAAGAAAAATTTGCCAAATTTAAGTTCTCCGGATGCTCCGCCAAGGAAACTTTCATTTACGGTTTCAGTTTGTCTTCCTACCCAATCTAACCAAACATTTTGATATCCAAATTTTCTTTTTGCTTTAAGATATATTCCTTCTATATTAGGACGATAATATTTAACAATTTCTTTAAATAAAACTCTTGGATAATTAATTTTTTGTTCTCTTGGGAAAGCTCCAATATTAAAATCAAAATTCTTATCTGAATATGAATAGTAAAGTACCGGGAACAAGGGTATTGAGTTAGGATATGCTCCAAATTCATATAAATAATCTGCCCCTATTTTTATAGAATGTAAAGAATCGATTCTTATACCTGCCGAGAAATCTATCCTTTGACCAAAAAATGTAGCTCCGGATGTATATTGATTATGAAATTCTTTGTTGTCAAAAAAACCTAATGATTTTAAATCCCATTCAAATATTTCTTGTGATTCTGCTTTTAAAAAAAAAATAAAAATAAAGCTAAATAAAAGTATTTTTTTAATCATAATATAATTTTTCTTGCAATGTTCTACTAATAAAAGAAGTTTGAAACAAACATTTGATAGCAAACAAGTTAATGCTTATTATGCGAAAATAGTATTAATCTTTCAAACTAGCAATTGCTAATATCAAACCTAGTGCAATTCCAAGAATTGCAGCAAATAAAACTCTGAAATCAGCAGGCAATAAAAAAGTAATCGTATGAGCTGGTATCCAAAAAAAAGGGATTGTCTTTTTAAAAACAAAATGCCACTGAATATCCCAATTTATGGTCTTAAATATTTCAGCAAAATTAATCTTTTTCAAAAGGCAACTTAGTTTACCGGAATTGTTAACTATATGGATATCAGTTATTTTATGTAGTGTCATCATAATAGGTGCATAAATAATATTCATACAGAAACTAATTGAAAAGGCTACCAAAACCTTCTTCAAAGATAAGTTGCCTGCTAAAATATTTCCTGCATTTTCCAAACCTAAATATTCTAAAAAAAAGGGTGTTCCGTTTGCAAAAATTATAAATGCAACTTTAATTGTTATGCCAAGAAAACCCCAAACAACAGCTCTTGGCAACAATCCAAAACTATTTCTATTATAAACTCCTTCTCTTATTCTTAAGCCCAAAGATTCTCCAAAGGTTGCTAATATTGCAAATTTTATAAATGCAGTAATAAAACCATGATTTTTGTTGAACTCAATATAAAAATTATAGACTTCATCGAAAATGAAGAATAGGGACAAAAAAGCAATAACACTTGCAATTACAATTAAATCTTGTTTTTTCACGTGCGTTTAATAAAACGGTTAATTAACTTTAAAAAATAACTAAATTATCATAAATATCTTGAAAAAGCCCCATCAATAACAAAAAAACAATCTTGTTTTAATATTTCACATTCAGTTTTCCAATCTTCAATACTATAAAAATCATTTGAAGAATCAAAAATTAATATTTTTGTTTCATATAAATTTAAAATTTCATTAATCTTAATTTTTGGACTTTTTGAAATAATAATATAATCTACAAATAGTTTTTTCTCAGACAAAAATTCTACTTGCTTTTCTGTGTTAATAATTAAAAATGTTTTTGAATTTACTTTGAAATAATTCCTTTGCTTAGTAAAGAATTGGGAGTTATAATTAGGCGTATTTATATCAATAAATTCATAGTTTTTTTTATTAAAGTGCATCCAATTATTTAAAAAACTGTATTTTTTTATGTCAGAATTTAATACAGAATTATCTGCAAGTAAAATATTTTTTTCTCCTATAAAATTTATTGTTGAAACATCTTTTATATTGTAAACAAAAACTTGATTGTTTAGGTTTTTATATACCTTACGAGTAGTATTAATTCCCAACCATAAAAGCAATACAAATAGACTTATCAACAAATCCTTTGTTTGTTTATAGTGAAAATAAAAGGAAATCATGGTAATAACTAAAATTGAAAAAATCAAGTCGGAAAAATTAAAAGAAATATTCTCAAAATTAGAAAATGGTAATGCCTCAATATTATTTACAGAATAATTTAATGCGAAAATTAGTTTTTTGAGTGCAAATGCAAAAAAATCAGACAAATATGGTATCGTAGATGTTAGTAAAAGACCTGCAGCACTATAAATAATTGCAGTTGCCAATGGGATAACAAGAATATTTGTAAGAATAAAATAATTTGGAAAAATATGAAAATAGTATAAAGAAATTGGGGCAGTTCCAATTTGTGCAGCAATTGAAACAGCTGTTAACGACCAAACATAATACAATATTTTATTTTTTATAACGAATAAATCAATAATTTTCGGTTGGAAATGAACTATTGCAATAACCGCTGAATATGAAAGTTGAAAACCTACACTTGTGATCTTATACGGATCAATTAACAACAATATAAAAGCAGATATTGCCAATGAATTATATATATTAACCCTGCTTTGCATTGTTTTGCCAAATATTACAAAAGTAAACATCAAAGCTGCTCTACTAACAGAAGGAGATAATCCTGAAACAAAGGCAAAAACCCATAAAAAAACTATTAAAATAAATGCCTTAATGTATTTACCATAATTAAACCTATCATTTTTAAATTTATCAAGAAATTTCAAAAAGAAATTTAACATTAAAAAAATTATTCCTACATGTAAACCGGAAACAGCTAAAATATGCATTGCTCCTGAGGCAACAAATGCCTTCCTTGTTTCCTCTTCAATTTCACTCTTATTTCCAAGTGTTAATGCCTGTAGAATTGCAAACTGCTGATTGTCAATCCCATATCTCTTATACACATCAGCTAAATTTTCTCTTAGTTTATATGCAAAAGAATAAATAAAAGAAGCATTATCTTCACTTATTTTTTTCCAGTCTTCTTTCTTTATGTATGTCTGTGCACATATTCCTTTTCTAAATAAAAATTCTTTATAATTAAATTCATAAGGATTCCCTGAATTTTTAATTTTATAAATTCTTGATTTAAAAATAATTTTATCTCCATAATACAAATTCTTCACAGAAATATCCTTTTCAAAATATATAACAATTTTATCATTCGAAATTACTACATTATTATTTGTGCTATATCGTTTAACTTCTGCAAATGTTTTATAAGAATTAAGTTTTTCAACAGGCGGTTCCATAATAATGGCTTCTGAAACTAATTCTTCATTATAGTCTTTAAAGAATTTAGGAGTATTAACAGATACTAACCAAGAGCCAAGAACCACAAGTAGTAAATTTAATAATATTCCAGAAATAAATCTATATTGATAAGAGAAACTGTCTTTAAAATTAAATTCTGTTAATATCAATAAAACAAGAACAACAACTGCAATAATAGAATAATAATTAAAATTATATTCAAAGAATATTTGTAAAATAATTCCTAAAATAAAAGGAAATATTAACCTTACAAATGGCAATTGCTTAATAAATTGAACAAAACTTAAAAACACGGCTTTAAATTATTAACTTTTATGTTAATGAAAAAAATCTTTTATAATCATTCCATTTTTTTATTTTTGTAAATATAATTTTAAAATTCATAAATAAAGTCGCTTTATGTCTTATAATATACTTACAAGTGTACAAGCTTCAAAAAAATCATAAAGCAAATTAAAATACCAAAGTCTATGAAAGCAGTAATACTTGCAGGAGGAAAAGGAACAAGACTTTCAAGTTTCACAAAAGAAATTCCAAAACCAATGATTAAAGTTGGTAACAAATCTGTGCTTGAACATCAAATTTTGCTACTAAAAAAATACGGTTTCTCCGAAGTAATTATTATAGTTAACTATCTTAAAAAATCAATTATAGATTATTTTGGTAACGGAAAAAAAATTGGACTTAAAATTTCATATTTCGAAGAACCAAAACCTCTTGGCACTGTTGGAGGATTAAAAGAAATTGAGAATAAATTAAATAATGATTTTTTACTTCTGTATGGAGATGTAATGATAAATATGGATTTACAGAGGTTTATTGACTTCCATAAAAACAAAACCAGTGAACTTACATTAGTTGTTCACCCAAATGACCATCCCTACGACAGTGATTTGCTAGACATTAATTCCAATGGAAGAATTACTCATTTTTTCCCGAAACCACACTCAAACGATAAATATCTAAGAAACCTTGTGAATGCAGGGGCATATATTATTTCTCCCACAATATTTAAATATTTAAAAAAAGGAAAAAAACAGGATTTTGGAAAAAATATATTCCCAACGATTTATGATAAAATAAGAATGTTTGCATATAACACTACTGAATATCTTAAAGATATGGGTACTCCCGATAGGTTAAAAGAAGTAACTCACGCATTAAACAATTACCAAATAAAAAATGCAAGTTATGAATTTAAGCAAAAAGCAATCTTTCTTGACAGAGATGGAGTTCTTAACAAAAACATAAATCTTATTCATAAACCGGAAGATCTAATATTATACGATTTTACAGCAAGAGCAATTAAAAAAATTAACAAATCCGAATATAAAGCAATTCTTATAACAAATCAGCCCGTTATTGCCAGAAACCTATGTACTGTTGAAGAATTAGAATACATCCATAAAAAATTAGAAACAGAATTAGGTAAAAAAAATGCAAAATTAGATGCAATATATTATTGTCCACATCATCCAGACAAAGGTTACCCAGAAGAAAATAAAAAATATAAAATTGAATGTTCTTGCAGAAAACCCAAACCCGGAATGCTAATTGATGCTTCAAAGGATTTCAACATAGATTTAAAAAAATCATTTATGATTGGAGACTCTGAAAGAGATATTATTGCCGGAAAAAATGCAGGTTGTATAACAGTAGGTCTAAAATCCGGCAATGCTATGAAAAATTCAATTGAAAAACCAGATTATATTTTTAACAATTTGCTTGAAGCAGTTGAATTTATATTATCATTGCAGTTAAATTAAAAACAAACTAACAATAAAAATGATAACTACCAGAACACCATTCAGAATAAGTTTTGTTGGAGGAGGCTCAGACATGGAAGCCTTTTACAAAAAGTATCAAGGTGCAGTTTTAAGCACTTCAATTAATAAATATATGTATATTTCAACTCATAAATATTTTCACGAAAACAAAGTAAGAGTTAAATACTCAGAAACTGAAACTGTTGACAATATCAATAAACTAAAACATCCAATTTTTAAAGAAACTTTAAAATTAACAGGCATCAACAAAGGAATTGAAGTTAGCTCGATTGCAGATATTCCTTCTGGAACAGGAATGGGTTCATCATCATCATTCACTGTTGGATTATTGCACAATCTCAATGCAGTTAACAGAAAATATATTACAAAAGATGAACTTGCAGAAACTGCTTGTAAAATTGAAATAGACATTTTAAAAGAACCCATAGGAAAACAAGATCAATATGCTGCTGCATTTGGAGGTTTAAATATAATCCGTTTTAATCCTGATGGCTCTGTAAAAGTTGAGCCTCTATATATTAAAAATGAAGTTTTTCAAAAATTAGAGGATAATCTTTTAATGTTCTACACAGGAAATAAAAGAAAAGCATCCGATATTTTAACAGAACAAAAAAAAAACATATCAGAAACTGATAAATTTGAAGGTTTAAAATCAATGACTTTACTAGTTAACGATTTAAGAGATGCTCTTTTCAATGAAAACTTAAAAGATTTCGGAAAAATACTTCATGAAAACTGGATTTTAAAACAAAAATTAGCTTCTAAAATAAGCAATAATGAAATTAATAAAACCTACGATATTGCATTAAAGAACGGAGCAATAGGAGGCAAACTTCTTGGTGCAGGAGGAGGCGGATTTTTACTATTCTATGCAGAAAAAGAACATCACCAAAGACTAAAATACGCATTAAGAACGTTAAGACACTTTGACTTTAAGTTTGACAAAGACGGTTCTAAACTAATATCATATACAGATGAGTAAATATAAATACACAGAATACCTTAATACTTTAAAAGAAACATTAGAAAATATTTCAATAAATAAACTAGAAGAATTAACTGATATTTTTTTAGAATGTCATAAAAATAATAATACTATATACATCTTTGGAAATGGCGGTAGCGGTGCAACTGCATCTCATGTGGCAGGAGATTTTATGAAAGGAGTTTCTTATCAATTAAAAAACGCATTTAAAGTAATTAGTTTAAATGATAATATGCCGGGAATTATGGCAATAGCAAATGATTTGAGTTATGATGATATTTTTATTGAACAATTAAAAAACACATTAAAAAAAGGAGATATTGCAATTGGAATTTCCGGTAGTGGAAATTCAAAAAATGTATTAAAAGCAATAAATTTTGCAAATAAAAAAAACGCAATAACAATTGGGTTTACCGGATACAAAGGAGGAAAATTAAAAACATCAGTAAATCTTTCAATTCACGCTCCTGTGATTGATATGGAAATAACAGAAGATGTTCATATGGTAATTTTTCATGCTTTAAAGCAACAGATAATTTCAAAATTAAAAGGAAATGAATTTTCAATGGGGAAAAAGTATGAAAATAGAATTGCAAACTAAAAATATAGTTTTCAATACAATATAATCTTTAAATAACAAAATAAATATATATAAAACTATAAAAAAACAATATAATTTTACTATTTTTTTTGTTCTTAATAATTTATTTGTAATTTTGAAAACTTAAAGTATCTATTAAAATACAATTATTATATTCTTTGACTATGAGAAAACTTATTTATTTAACCTTATTAGTACTTTTAATTCCATCTTTATCAAATGCTCAAAGATGGAAGCACGAAAGACTTTCCGTTTATGGAAGTGCCGGAACAAATTTCTTTTTAGGAGACTTGGGAGGTGGTCCTAAAGATGCTTCTCACTATTTCAGCTTACGCGATATAGATTGGGTATATACAAGACCTGTTCTTCAAGCTGGTATAAGATACAAACTCTTAAGAGATTTAGCAGTTAAACCATTTATTTCTTATGCAAGATTAAAAGCCGATGACATGAAATCCGAACATATTGGAAGACGTTCAAGAAATTTACATTTCAGGACAAACTTATGGGAAGTTGGTGCACAATTTGAATATTATTTCATAAAAGAAAAACATCTTGGAAGATATACTTTCTCAAGTTACAAAGGTCTTAATAAATTAAGTGCATATGTTTCTATTGGTGGTGGCGGTTTGTATTATAATCCAAAATCAGAAGAAATTAGAGGAAGTAACTCTTGGCAAGAACTAAGACCTATGATGAACGAAAATAAAGCATACGGAATGTTTGCTGGATTTTTTAATGTTGGTCTAGGAATTAAATACAAACTTGATGAAAGATATGCAATAGGATTAGACGTATCTAACAGATATACCTCTACTGATTATCTAGATGATGCAAGTGGTAGTTATATTGGAAAAGATAATGGATTTGCAGACAAACATTTAGTTGTAGATTACGATAATAATGTAGTAACAGATGTACATACTTTATACCCTGAAGGAAAAGAAGGAAGAGGAGACCCAAGTTATAATGATGCGTATTTATTTTCAGTAATTACAGTGTATTATAAAATTAACAGTGTATTTAGTATACCAAAATACTAAAAAAGTTACAACTTATAATATAATGTTTCAATTTTTACACAATGTTTTTTTATAAAAACAGTTATTGTATAAAAATTGAAACATTTTTTTTAATCACTCATTAGAATTGTTTAATTGTGAAAAAAAGTATAATATTTCTATTAACAATATTCTTTACCTTAAATTTAAAATCTCAAAACCTAAATATAGAGCCTGGTTTTACTTTGGGCACTTCGTATTATTTAGGAGACCTAAATCATACAAAGCAATTTTATTCACCAGAATTAGCAGTTGGCCTTGCATTCAGAAATAATTTCAACACAAGATATGCTGCAAAACTAAATATTATAAGAGCAGTAATATCAGGAAATGATGCAGATTTCCCTAGTATATACCAACAAACCAGAGCTCATTCTTTTGTAAACACTTTATATGAAATAGGTCTTCAAACTGAATTCAATTTTAAAGATTTTAATTCTAGAAAAAGAAAAAGTAAAACTCCATATATTACTGCTGGAGTTGCATTTGTAATTTCAAATTCTTTTCAATCATACACTTTTGCTGTGCCAATGGGAGTTGGATACAAATATTCGCCTAGTAAAAGAATAACTCTAAGTGCTGAATGGACTTTTAGAAATACAATTTCTGATAATTTAGATCTCTTAGAACCTGCTGACAATCAAGCAAAACAGATTACAAAAAAAAGAAACAATGACTGGTACTCAATTCTTGGATTAACGCTAACTTATAACTTTCAAAGTGATAAAAAATGGTGTCCTGCATACAATAAAAAAGGGGCTAAATAAAATCTAATGGATTTAATAAACACAATAAACAAAGATAATTTGCCAAAACACATTGCCATTATAATGGATGGAAATGGAAGATGGGCAAAAAAGAGAGGAAAGCAAAGAGTATTTGGGCATAAAAGTGGAGTTCAATCAGTTAGAAACATTGTTGAAGCAGCAGGAAAAATTGGGATAAAGCACCTAACACTATATGCATTTTCTACCGAAAATTGGAAAAGACCAAAAACAGAAGTAAGTGCCTTAATGACATTATTTATTAGTGCCGTAAAAAATGAGACAAAAAATCTCATGAAAAATAATGTAAAATTAAATGCAATTGGAAGTTTAGAAAACCTACCCAAAAATGTTCAAGAAAACCTAAATAAAATTATAGAAAAAACTAAAAAAAATACCGGTTTAAACTTAATATTAGCATTAAGTTATAGTTCAAAGCAAGAAATTACAAATGCTGTTAAAAATATTTCTTCGGATATTCAAAAAGGAAAAATTTCAATTAGTGATATAACAGAAGAATTAATTTCTAACAATCTTCAAACAAAAGGAATTCCAAACCCAGAATTATTAATCCGTACAAGCGGAGAAAACAGAATCAGTAATTTTCTTCTATGGCAAATATCCTATTCTGAACTTTATTTCTCTGAAGTATTATGGCCTGACTTTTCCAAAGAACATTTTTTTGAAGCAATTTTAGAATACCAAAAAAGAGAACGGAGATTTGGAAAAACAGGTGAACAATTAAAAGAAAATAATTCATAAGATTTTCCTGACATTTAGATTGAATTTCAATTCTAAAATTGAAAACAAATATTATCTTTGCAAAAATTAATTTAGAGTGTAACATTTATCAGTTAAATCCGTTTTAAAACAAACTCAAAATTTAAAGTAAAAACCTAATGATTAAAAAAATAATCCTTTCAATACTTTTTATTTCATTTATACAAATAACCTTTAGCCAAGATGATATAGATTACGAAAACCCTCAAGAATATGAAATTGCAGGAATTCAAACAAGAGGTATAAGATATCTTGACAGAACAGCATTAATTCAGGTATCTGGATTAACAGTTGGAAAAAAAATTTTAATTCCGGGTGATGACATTACAAATGCTGTTAAAAAAATGTGGGAGCAAAATATGTTTTCTGATGTTCAAATTAATAAACTAAAAACCGAAGGTAATAAAATTTGGCTTGAAATTTATCTTGAAGAAAGACCAAGACTTTCGGAAGTAAACTATTTTGGAATTAGAAATTCTGACCAAGAAGAACTTAATGAAAAATTAGATTTAATAAAAGGAAGGAAAATTACTGAAAACACATTAGTTTTATCTAAGAATATAATTAAAAATTTTTACGCCGAAAAAGGTTTTTCAAGAACTAAGGTTAAAATATACAAAAAACAAGACACAACATATCAAAATGCTATTTCTTTAAACATTTACATTAACAAAAATAAAAAAACACGTATCCAAAATCTAACAATTGAAGGAAATACAGTTTTTAAAACCAGAAAAATAAAGTGGCGAAAAATTAAAGACACAAAAGAAAAAAGATGGTACGGGCTTTTTAAACCCTCTAAATATATTAAAAGCACTTACGAAGCAGACAAGAAAAATTTAATTGCTGAATACAACAAAGAAGGATACAGAGATGCAAAAATTATCAAAGATTCTGTTTTCAACAATGGCAAACATGTTGACATTTACATAAAAATTGATGAAGGAAAACAATATTTTTTTAGGAACATTAAATGGGTAGGAAATAAAAAATACGAAACTGAACTTCTTAATAAAAGATTACACATTAAAAAAGGAGATGTTTACGATAAAGAAAAACTTAACAACAGGTTAACAGTTGATGAAGATGCAGTAGGAAATTTATATATGGATAACGGTTACCTATTCTTTAATGTTAGAGCAGTTGAAAAGAAAATAGATAACGATTCTGTTGATTTAGAATTAAGAATGTATGAAGGTCCTAAGGCAAAAATAAACAAAATTACAATAAAAGGAAATGACAGAACTAACGACAATGTTATAAGACGTGAACTTTACACAGTACCAGGTGAACTTTTTAGTAAAAGTGACATAATTCGTTCAATTAGAGAATTAGCTACGCTTGGACATTTTGACCCCGAACAAATTATTCCGACTCCCATACCAAACCAAGCAAATGGAACAGTTGATATCGAATATTCTCTTGTTGAAAGAGGAAATGACAGAGTAGAAATATCCGGAGGATGGGGACAAGGAATGCTTGTAGGTCGACTGGGGCTTTCTTTTAACAACTTCTCAATTCAAAATGTATTTGAAAAGAAATCTTGGAGACCTCTACCTACAGGAGATGGTCAAAAACTCAGCATTAGTGCTCAAACAAATGGAGCTGCATACCAATTTTACAGCGTTTCTTTCCAAGAACCTTGGTTAGGAGGAAAAAAGCCAAACTCTCTTTCTGTATCTTTTTATTATAATATTCAAACAAACAGGTCTATATATAATCCCAATCCTGTTGAACTCCAAACAGCTAAAGTTTTAGGTTCTACTGTTGGATTCGGAAGAAGATTAAAATGGCCCGACAACTATTTCACATTATATCATTCCATTGGATACCAAAATTATAACTTAAGCGATTGGAGATATCGTTCCTACATAAAAAACGTTACAGACGGAAGATTTAACAGTTTAAATTTTAGCACAACATTTGCAAGAAATTCAGTTGACAATCCATTATATTCAAGAAGAGGCTCTAACTTCTCAATAGGAGTTGAATTTACACCACCTTACTCATATTTAAACGGAAAAGATTATTCAAAAATTAGTACCGAAGAAAAATACAAATGGATAGAATATCATAAATGGACATTTAAAGGACAATGGTTTACCCAATTAATTGGAGACCTTGTTTTTCATACAAAAACGGAATTCGGTTCAATAGGTTTTTACAATAAAAAAGTTGGATATTCTCCTCTTGGTGGTTATAGCCTTGGAGGTAGTGGAATGTCATACTATTCCTATGGAGTTGATGTTGTTGCTCTTAGAGGATATAAAGATGGAGCACTTACACCTCAAAAAGGGGCAAATATTTACACTAAATACACCATGGAACTTAGATACCCTGTTGTTTTGGGAGAAAGTGCAACAATTTTCGGATTAATATACACAGAAGCAGGAAACTCATGGTATAATACCCAAACTTTTAATCCTTTTAATGTTAAACGTTCGGCAGGAGCTGGTGTTAGAATTTTCTTACCAATGTTAGGGCAGTTAGGATTTGATTGGGGTTGGGGATTTGATAACCAACCAGGAGAAACAGGCCCTCACGGAAGTGAATTTCACTTTACTATGGGACAACAATTTTAATAAATTTTTATTAAAAAAATATATTTGCACCATTTTTGCATAATAAGATTAACATACAAACTCAAATACACGCTACAAGGTGTAAGTTATTAATTATTAAAATCTTAAAAAAATGAAAAAATCAATCGTATCATTGTTGTTAATCGGTTTATTTGCTATTCCAACATTTGCACAAAAAAATGCTTATGTTGATACAGAATATATTTTAAGCAAAATTCCAGCATATGAAAATGCTCAAACTAAATTAGACGGATTATCGCAAGAATGGAAAAAAGAAGTTGAAAACAAATACAAACAGGTTGAAGAAAAATACAAAGAATTCCAAACTGAAATTGCTCTTTTATCAGCAGAAATGAAGAAAAAAAGAGAAGATGAAATTATTAGATTAGAAACTGAAGCAAATCAATTAAAAGACAAATATTTTGGAAATGAAGGAGAACTTTATACTAAAAGACAAGAACTAGTTAAGCCAATTCAGGATGAAGTTTATAATGCAATAAAAGAAATTGCAACCGAAGGAAACTACGGATTTATATTTGATAAGGCTGCAAATATGTCTATGATATATACAGACCCAAGATATGACATAAGTGATGATATTCTTAAAAAACTTGGATACAATTAAAAATCACTTAAAAAAGAAAACTATTATTTTAAAAACTAAATAACAAAAATGAAAAATTTATTAAAATTAAGCGTTGTAATTTTTCTACTTACAGCAATTACATCAACAACTTATGCACAAAAATATAAATTTGGGCACACAAATTCTCAGAAATTAGTTGACGAAATGCCTGAAACAAAAAATGCGAGGACAGAACTTGAAGCATTAACAAAAAAATACACAACACGTTTTCAAGAAATGCAAGTAGAATATGAAAACAAATATAAAGAGTTTGTTGAAAATGAGCAACTTGCAACTGCAAGTCCAGAAAAGTGGGATGAACTTACAAAAGAAGACAAACAAGCAGAAATAATGGGACTACAACAAAGACTTCAATCATACGAAGGAAATGTGCAACAAAAAATAAATGCTAAACAAGTTGAACTTCTTACTCCAATTACAGAAAAAGTTCAAAAAGCAATAAAAGATGTCGCAAAAGAAGGAGGATTTACATATATTTTTGATGAATCATCTTTACTTTATTTCTCAAAAGAACAAAGTATTGATGTTACTTCCTTGATAAAAGCTAAATTAGCAAAATAAAACTAATTACATCAAAAACATTTTAAACCTGCATAGTCAAATTATGAAAATGCAGGTTTATTATTTTATAAGTATCAACAAAATGGAAAATTTAAAACAAAATCAACCAATAGGAATTTTTGATTCAGGAGCTGGAGGATTAACAGTAGCATCTGCTGTTAAAAACTTACTGCCAGAAGAAAAAATTATTTATTTTGGAGATACGGCACATCTTCCATATGGAGATAAATCTACTGAAACAGTAAAAAATTACTCTTTAAGAATAACAGATTTTCTTTTAGAAAAAAAATGTAAGATTATTTTAATTGCTTGCAACACTGCCTCAGCTGCGGCATATGAAGCAGTAAAAGAAAAAGCCAAAGGAAGAGCTATTGTTTTAAACGTTATTGACCCTGCAACTAAGTATGTTGCAAACGAAACTTCACTAAAAAAAGTTGGAGTTATTGGAACAAAAGGAACAATTCAAAGTGGAACATATACCAAGAAAATAAAATCTTTTCAAAAAAATAAGGAAGTAGTTTCTCTACAAACACCATTATTGGTTCCAATGATTGAAGAGGGTTTTATCTATGACAATATCAGCAACTCTATAATAAAACAATACCTTTCAAATGAGAAACTTAAAGATATTGACGGGCTTATTCTTGCTTGTACGCACTACCCTATTATTAAAAATCAAATTAGGAAATACTACAATTTTAAAACAACTGTTATTGATTCTTCTGTAGTTGTAGCTCAAGAATTAAAGAAAATACTTTCTGAAAATAATCTTTTAAATTCTGAAAATAAAATGCCGGAACACGAGTTTTTTATTTCAGATTATACAGATTTTTTTAAAACTCTTGCAGAAATGTTTTTTGATTCTGAAATAAATCTTCAAAAGAAACATTTATAAAATAAAATATAAATTACTCATTTACAATCTAATAAAACTATCTTATAAAAATCTTTTTAAAACATATTTTAAGAGTTTTTGGAGAATTAGGGCAAACGATTACTTTTCTCAAAATATAATTTAGCTTTATTCCCCATAACATACATAACCGGAACCATTATCAAAGTAAGGAATGTTGCAAATGACAAACCAAAAATTACTGTCCAAGCCATTGGTCCCCAAAAGTCAGCATTATCACCACCAAAATATATATTTGGAGAAAAATCTCTTAATAATCCTGCAAAATCAATATTAAAACCTGTTGCCATTGGAAGTAACCCAAGAATTGTCGTTATTGCAGTTAAAAGTACGGGACGCAGTCTAGTTTGCCCACCTTTAATAATTAAACTTACAATTTCATCAAAGGGAAGATTGTCATCTTCTTCAAGTTCTAATTCGCGTTTTCTAATTTTCTTTAAGTAATCAATATAGTCAATAAGCACAATGCCGTTGTTTACAACAATTCCTGCCAAAGAAATTATTCCTACGCCAGACATTATAATAACAAAATCCATTTTAAATGTGGCAATTCCTCCAAAAACGCCTATTGTACTAAAAATTACTGTTGCAATTATAATAAATGGTTTTATAACTGAATTAAATTGTGTAACCAAAATCAAAATAATTAAGGCTACTGCAATTAACATTGCTTTCATCATAAAATCTGATGTCTCTTTTTGCTCTTCTTGCTCTCCTGTCAGTTCATATTTGTAGCCGTCTTTAAATTCAAAATTATCTAATATTTTCCTAATTTTATTATTTATTTCTGTTCCGTTTGCTCCTTCAATTATATTTGATTGTAAACTTACAACTCTCTTATTATCAATACGTTTTATGGCACTAAAAGAAGTTATATATTCAAAACTTGCAACTGCTGAAACCGGAATATATAACATTTTTCCGTTTGACGGGTTTCTGAAACTAATTATTTGATTTAAAAGTGTTGAAATATTATTTCTAAACTCTGGTGCAAGTTGAATTTGAATGGGATATTCTTCATCTCCAATTTTAAGGTCTGAAACTTCTTTTCCAAAAAGTGCCGTTCTTATTGTTGATGCAATTTGCCCTGTTGCCATTCCAAAACGCCTTGCATTTTCTCTGTCAATTTTTATAATCAGTTCAGGTTTGCCTACATCTAAATCTGCTTTTAGACCTTCAATGCCAGATATTTGTGCACTAGTTAAAATTTGCTTTATTGTGTCTGCATAAACTAAAATTTGTTCAAAATCGTCTCCTGAAATTTCAATATTAATAGGTTTGCCAGTTGGAGGTCCCATTTTATTTTTTTCAACAGAAATCATTACTCCCGGATATTTTCCAATTAGAGAATCACTAACTACTCGCATTAAATCTGATGTATTTTTGCCTTGTCGAAATTCAAAATCAACAAAATTAACTGTTGTAATTGATTTATGTGGTGTATTTCCTATTGATTTTTCATTCTGCCCAATTGCTCCTTTTCCTACAACTGTTACCATGGATTCTACAAGCCCTAATTTTGTATATCCTTCATTATCAATAATTTTTGCAATATCTTTCTCTACAATTTTTGCAATACTATCGCTTGCTGTAATGTCTGAACCAATAGGAAGTTCGGCTTTTACCATAAAGAATTGAGGTTCATTAATTGGAAAAAGATTGACTTGTGGTTTTCTTATCTTCATAAACTGAATTGTTAAAACCATTAAAACAATTGTTCCTATAAAAAAAAGAGTTGGTCGTTTGCCTTTTAATGCAAATTTTAAAAACCTAAGATAAAGGTTTTCAAGTTTAACTAAAAAAACTTCTTGAAACCAAATTGAAATTCCAAAGAAAACATAAAAATTTAAGATTGTTACAACTGCAACAACAAGAAGCAGACTTGCAAATATCTTAAAATCAGCAACATAAAACAAAACCGCAAGAAGAAGTAAACTTCCTGCAATAATTAAAGTTCTTTTTTGTGGTGGTTTTTCGCCCCCCTTTGACTTAAATACTAATGTGATTGCAGGTATTAAAACAAGTGCTACAAATAGAGATGATGATAAAACAATAATTAAAGTTTTTGGAAGAAAACTCATAAATGAACCCATCATTCCAGGCCAAAAAAGTAGTGGGATAAATGCTGCCAGTGTAGTTGCTGTTGATGCAACTATTGGCCATGCTATTTCGCCAACACCAAGCCTAGCAGCCTCAAAAGCAGAATATCCTTGTTGCCTGAAACGATATATATTTTCTACTGCAACTATGCCATTATCTACAAGCATACCAAGTGCAAGAATAAGTCCAAAAAGAACAATCATGTTTATAGTAGAGCCTATTGACCCCAAGATCACAAATGATATGAACATTGACATTGGTATTGCAAAGCCAACAAACATGGCATTTCTTGTTCCAAGAAAGAAGAATAGGACAAACATTACGAACAGCACTCCCATTATTATGCTGTTTTCAAGATTAACAATCATTTTCCTGACCTTATCTGATTGGTCATTCGTAACTGTTATAACAAGATTTTTAGGAAATACTTTCTCTTTTGCATTTTCAAGTATTTTATTAATTTTGTCGGAAGCTCGTATTAAATTTTCTCCTCCTTTTTTTATAATTTGAAGAGTTACAACAGTTTCTTCATTTAATCTGGCAACGCTTTGCATATCTTTGTAACCATCAACAACTTTACCATCTATTATAACATCTCTTAAATATACAATATTTCCTTTTTCACTTTTTACAATTATATCATTTAGTTCCGAAACATTTTTAAACTCACCATCTGTACGAACAGAACGGCGTGTGCCACCAATAATAATATCTCCGCCGGAAACACTCATATTTTCAAAAGCAATTGCATTTTCAATATCTTTAAATGTAACAAAATGAGCGTCCATTTTCTGTTTGTCGATATTAACACGTATTAATTTATCTTCTACGCCTGTAATATTTACTTTTGAGATTTCGTTTAGATCCTCAATTTTTTCTTCAAGATATTCTGCATATTTTTTTAATTCATCTGTTGAAAAATCTCCTGATAAATTTATATTTATAACAGGAAATTCTGATGGGTCAAGGTCAATAACTACAGGGTCTGTCGGCAAATCATCTGGCAATTCAGCATTTGCTCTGTCCACAGCATCTTTAACATCTTGCAGTGCATTTTTTATGTTTACATCGGAGTTAAAATCGAGCATTATCATAGACACATCTTGCGAAGATGTTGAATTCATTTTTTTAATGCCATCTACCGTAAAGACCTCTTTTTCAATAGGTTTCGTTACCAAACTTTCCATATCATTTGGAGCATTTCCCGGATATACGGTTTGTATCATTATCATAGGCAGAGCAACTTCTGGAAACATTTCCTTTGGCAAACCGGCATATGTAAAAATTCCTGTTATTGCTAAAATAAAGATTAAAAGATATACTGTAATCTTATTTTTAAGTGATGCTGTTGTTATTTTAAAATCTCTTAATTGCATTGTCTTTTTTTAATTTATTTATTAATGATACAATTATTTAGTTATTCAATGATACAAAATCCAAATTAAACATAAGCACTTATATATCAGGGCAATTTCATACTTTTATTAGATTTTAACAAAGTGTGAGTTTGCCATGACTTATAAAAAAAACTATTTGCTTTTCAAATTACATATTTATATCATTAAAAATTGTATAATTTAAGTTATTTCACTATAAGAACCTCCATACCATTATTTACTAAATTATAACCATCGGTAATTATTTTTTCTCCTTCAATAATTCCACTTTCTATAACAGTTTTATTTTCAATGTGTACTCCTGTTTTTATGTATCTTTTCTCTGAAATTATTTTTCCGTTTTCTTCTTTTGCTATAAAAATGTACTTTCCTTTTCTATCATTTTTAATTATGATTGATGGAACTGTAAAATTTTCACCTTCATAGTCCGAAAGAATAATTTCAGCTATCATATTTGGCTTAATTTTTTTGTCTTTATTTTCAATTTTCACAAATACCTTAAAAGTTCTGTTTGCCGGATTTATAATATTTCCTGTCCGGTAGACTTTTGCCGTTTTTTTCCAATTTGGATATGTTGGAAATTCAACAGTAATTTCATCACCTTTTTTTACAAATGGCAAATATTTCTCAGAGATTTCTGCTCCTGCTTCCATAGTATTGAGGTTTACAAGGTCAATTAATCTTCGCCCCGGAGATGCCATTTCTCCTTTTTTAGAATAAATTGCATCAATCAATCCTGAGAATGGTGCACTTATTCTGCTCATTCTTAATTGTGCATATACAGTTTTCAACTTTGCTTCTAAACTTTCTTTTTGGTTTTTTGCTTGCAAATAGTCAATTTCTTTTCCTATTTTTTGTTCCCAAAGAGTTTTTTGTTTTTCATACATTACTTTTGCTAAGCTAAGTCCTGTTTTTATTTCTGAAATACTACTTTTAATTAGTTCAGAATTAAGTTTTACAAGTAATTGTCCTTTTTTAACAAACTGACCTTCTTTAACAAAAACTGTTTTTATTTGCCCGTTCATTTCAGGGGAAATATATGCCATTTTTTCCGACCTAACAGTTCCTGTTGAGGTAAACGAATGTTTTACTTTTTCTTTTTTTGCTTCTTGAATTTTAACTTTTAAAGTTTTGTTTTTTGAAATTATAACATCTTCATCTAACTGATTTTCAAGCTGTTTTATTTGTTCCTTTAACTCAAATATTTGATTTTTAATATCTTCATTTGATTTTTTGGAATTACATGCTCCTGAAAATATTGTTAGTATTAATATTATGCTTATTTTTTTCATTTTGAATATTGTTAAATTATTTTTTACTTCGATATTTAAAATTCAGTATTCATTATTCTGTATTTTTTTATTATAGCCTATTTGACAATCGTTTCAAACTAATATATTTATCAATTAAATTGCTTAGAGACCTGTAATATTCAGTTAAAGAGCTATAATATTGCATCTGCTTTTGCGACAAAACAAAACTTTGCTCCGTTCCAATTTTAAATTTCTTATATGAATTATTATAAATCTTTTTTGCAAGATGCCTTTGTTCTGATGTATTCTTAACAGTATTAATATTATTTATAAAATCAGTTTTTGTTTGGTCAATTTCTAATTGTAGAGCTTGCTCAGTTTGAAGTCTTAAATTTGTCTTTTTTTCAAGTTCAAATTGTGCTTGTTTTATTTTTGCATAGCGTTGCCCACTACTAAAAATTGGTATTGTAAGTTTTATTCCCCACACTGAGGTTGGATACCAGTCTGCCTCTTTAGAAAAAAAATCTAAGCTATCTCGCATAGATTGTTTTTTGTATGAATAAAATCCAACTACGGAAGGTAGTGTTTTAGTTTTTTCTCGTTTTAAACTTAAACTCGCCAAACTTTCTTGTACCTGAACTAACTCATAATCAATATTTTGATTGTAGGATATTTCTTCTAAAAAAATATTTTCACGCTCCATTTCCTCAATAATATCATCAATGCTCCCTGTTATTTTTATTTCTTTTTTATTATCAATTCCTACCTGAAACTTTAATAATTTATATAAAACATCTTTTGTTTTCTGTAAAGAAATTAATGAATTTTCGGTTTGTTTTTTGTTAAGTTTTACTTGCTCAACATCTGTTGCTTCCATAAAACCGGCATCAAGTAATTTTTCATTTTCTAATAGTAATTTTGAAAGTCCGGAGTTCATACTGTCCAAAGCTAAAATACTTTCTTGTGCAATTAAAATTAGATAATATGTTTTTTCAAGATTTTCTTTTACGCTAATTATTGTTTTTTCTTTTGCTTTTTTTGATAATTCAAGGAATATTTTAGATGCTTTTAAGGCAATAATATACTCGCCACTAAAAATTATTTGCGAAACGGAAACGTTCCAATCTGCATTGTGCTTGCTTCCAAATTGCACAGGCATTTTTTTTCCTTCTTCATATGGTGCAAGGGGTGTTAATCCGAAAGCATTTGTATTTACACCATAAATTGCAGGGGAAATAAAATCTGGCATTAATTGAGTAGGAATGTCCGGAAAATTTTGATATTGTACTCCCCCATTCACTTGTGGCAAACCAATTGCTGTAGTTTCCCATTTTAAGGCTTTTGACCTTTTTATTTCAAGTTCAGAGTTTTTAATTTGAAAATTATGCTTAACTGCATAGTCTTTTAATTCTTGTAATGAATAGTTCTTAACACTTTCGGAAGAATTGTCTTGTGCTTTTACAAAATTTATTGCAAAAACAATTATTAAAAATATTAAAATTTTTGTTTTCATATTTAATTTAATTCTTTTATTTTTTTATTCAGAACTTTTAGTCCTTTGGAGTTGCAAATTGCTCTTAAATGATATTTAAACATTTCTTTTGTAGCTTTTGGTTTTAGAAATTCTTTATATGAAACAACGGAGTTTTCAATTTTTTGAGTTTCCAAAATAACCATCCTTTTTGCTATTAAGTCAATATCAATATCACCGTAAAACAAACCTTCATCAATTCCTTTTGTCAAGTTTTTAATTTTTAATTGATATATAAATTTCGATTTTTTCTCAATAAGTTCCCTATGTATTACAGGATAATATTTATACATCTCGTATTCAATAGAGGGTTTATGAGTTTTAATCATTGCAATTATATTTTTCCGAATTTCAAAAACTTCTTCAACTGCATTAAGTTTTTTTTCAGAAATTGCAGCAAAACGTTTTGTTTGAATTTCAAATTCATTTCGGAACGCTTGTGTTATTAAATCAACTTTATCATTTACATATTTATAAAGTGTTTTTTTAGAAATCATACATTCACGTGCAACATCATCCATTGTTACGCTTTTAAGTCCATATTTTTTATACAAATCTGTTGCTTTTTGTATAATTTCATTTTTTTTCATTTTGCAAATATAGAAGTTTTATACAAGGAAACAAAAAAAGGGTAAAATGTTTCCATGTTTTGTATTATTTATTTTTTTTAAAAAACAATTTGCATCACTTTTATCAAATTCTGCGTATTGGTTATAACAAAACTAAATTAGGTGAAAAAAAACTTATTTAAAATATCATTATTCATTTTTGCAATAATATATGCATATTTTCTGATAACAATTCAATCTTGCGATAAAAAAACACTCAAATTTGAATCTATTAAAAAATGCGACACTTGTTTAACTACCTACAAGTCAAACACATACCTTTTACCTAAAAAACGCATTCAATTAGGGTTCTCATTGGATAATAAAAACATTAAATCTGAACCTTTAAAAAAAGGATTTTATATAACTCAAAAATTTTATTATAAATTTAACTAATGAATAAAATTATAATTATCGCTCTTGCAATTTTTAGCATCTCTAGTTTTTGTTGCAAAAAACAGAAAGACATAATTAATGAACTTAATTTAAAAGGAACATGGATTGAGACCTCTCAACTTTCAGACACACTGTTATTTAAAAAAAACAAATCAAAAGGGTGGTTTCAACTAAACAGAGCAAGAGAAATAAATGGAGACTATCTTTTACCATTGCCAAATTCTGGTTTGTATGATTACTCAATAAATGACGATAGTATATCTTTATTTTTGAGCCTCTCAAATTACAGACAAGCAAATAATTATTATTTTAGTTTTAATAAGGACAGAGAAGAATTAAACATTGGAAATTTCTTTGAAGATAGTCTTTCAACAGATAAAATATTAATATTTAAAAAAATTTTAAATTAAAAGATTTTCTAATAATGAGATAAGAATCCCGTATTATTCAAGCAATTAAATATTGTAAAATGCAAGTTGCCTAAACCAAATACATTTCCTTACATTAAGGATTAAAACTAAACTTTGTATAACAAAAAATAATTGCAAACCACGTATTATTTTTGATAAGTAATTATAATTGATAACTTCACAAAAATAATTAATGAGTATTTTTTTATTAATGTGGTGAATAATGCGGTTTTTATACTTGCATTTATTTATTTTTTTTAATATAATAATTCGCAAAAATAATTGCAAATTGAAAAAAACGAAATAGAGTCTAAAATACTAAAAGCCTGTAAAAGAGGAAGTTTAAAGCATCAAGAAATGCTTTACAGAAAATTCTATGCCTATGGAATGAGTATAACATTAAGATACACAAAGAGCAAAGAAGAGGCAATTGAAGTTTTAAATGACAGTTTTTTAAAAGTATTTGAAAACATAAAAAAGTTTGACAAAAATAAATCTTTTAAATCTTGGTTTAGGCAGATTACCATTAATACTTCTATTGATTATTTTCGTAAGAATAAGAAAATAATTCAAACTGATAATATTGAAGAGTGCAAAACAGAGAATTTTGAAATTGAAACTATCAGTAATCTTGAGGTTGATGATATTTTAAAACTTTTAAACTCAATACCAAAACAATATTCTATAATTTTTAATCTATATGAAATTGAAGGTTACAATCACAATGAAATAGCTGAAAAATTAAGTATTTCAGACAGTACATCAAGAGCAAATTTATCGAGAGCAAAAAAAATGCTTAGAGAATTATATACAAAATATTATTATACAAATTATGCAGGAGCAGTTTGATAAACAATTCGTCAATAAAATTCGCCGCACATTTGAGAACTATGATGAACCGTTCAACAATGATGCATGGGAATTAATGAAACAAAAATTAGCTGATAAAAAAAAGAAACCTTTATTTTTATTTTCTAATTTTTCAAAAGTTGCATCAATATTACTTATTCTTGGATTAGGAATTTTTACAGTTTACGAAACAAATAAGTATTTTATTGAAAAAAAACAATTAGTTCTTAAAAAAGAAAACGAAAATATTGATTTAGTTGAAAACAAAACAAAAGAATTATTAATCCCAACTGAAAACAATGAAAAACAAATTATAAATACTAAACTAAAAAGCACAACAGTTAAAAACACAGGTTCGAACAAAAAAAACAACTTTAATAAAACTTATAAGGAAAATTCTAAAAAAAGAAATAGCAACATTGTTTCACTAAACAAAAAAGAATCAAATCATAATCAAAATGATATTTTAAATAAAAATAATAAAAACAATAGAGATACTCTTACAAATAACGAATTACAAAAAGAAAATAAGGAAATATATACCAGTAATGATAAAACTTTAAAGTCTGACAGTTTAAACAAACAAATAAAAGATAAAATTACGGACAAAAAGCCAATTTTAATGCCTGATGATGATGATTTCTTTATAACTAAGAAATCTGCTAAGAAATTCAATTATAGTGTTGCGTTTTCTTCACATTACAGTTCTTCAGACATAGGAACAGCTGACAAAATAAATGTTGGAGGAGGCTTTCAAACAGCATATATTATTTCAGACTATTTCAGTATTAATTCAGGTTTATTAATTGCAAATCATAATATGAACTCGAAAGAAAGCATACAAAAAGACAAAGAAGTTTACAAGTCTTCAAATAAAACATTAATAAAAACATCTGAAACTAACATAAAATTTACAGGGGTAGATATTCCATTAAACATCCAATATAATTTTAATAATTTATATGTATCAACAGGTATTTCTTCGATATTTTATTTGAAAGAATCCTACTCAATTAATTATTATTCTGAAAATACAACAGAAATATTTAATTACGAAACAAAATCTTACGACAAAGTATATTATTACGACACTGAAAACGAAACGATTAATAAAAAAGCATTTAATACATTTGATTTTGCAAAACTCTTTAATATTTCAATAGGATATAAAATACCTCTTAAAAAAGGAAATTTAATTGTTGAGCCATATGCAAAACTACCTATTGGAAAACTTACCTCATATAACATTTTATACGGATATGGGGGGTTGGGTTTGAAGTATGGATTTTAATGCTAAAACAACATTTTTAAAATACTGTTTCTAAATAATCTACAAAATCCTTGTTGTAGTCACACTTTCAAAGTGCACAAAGTAATCTCTATGAATAATTATTTTAACTTAATACAGCAGAATAAAAAAAGTATATACATTAATAATGAAGTTATACTATAATTAAGATATAAATAATAAGCAAAAGCCTAAAATCAGTCCTAAAAATAAAATAATTCAAATTATCTTTCAAAATATTTTACCTTTATCAAATTATTTCTAATTTTGCATCGCCGCCGTAGCTTAGTTGGTTAAAGCGCCTGATTGTGGTTCAGGAGATCAAGGGTTCAAATCTCTTCGGTGGTACATAAACAAAGGCACTGCAAAATTGTAGTGCCTTTTTTGGCACTAAAAATCATTAAAAAATATTTTAAAAAATGAGCAAAAACAAAAGAGGTGTTTTCCCACGTAAAATTAAAGGATTTAGAGATATAAATCCGGAATTAAACCAATTGCGAACAAAAATAATTACAAAAGCCGCAGAAGTATATAGAAAATACGGATATGAGCATTGGGATACTCCATCAATAGAATATGCTGATAATCTTGGAAAATATATGCCAGACAAAGACACAATAGAAGAAGGAGTTTATTCTTTCAGAAACCCGGAAAACGAACCTGTTTACACAAATAAGGGAGAAGAATTACGAGACAATGACAACTCAGTAATTATGGAAAACCATTATCTTTCAATGAGATATGACCTAACTGCCCCTTTAGCTCGATTATATTCTGAAAAAGTTTGGCAAAGCTATATGCAAGGTAATTTAACCGAAAAAAATATGCCACTTTTCAGACGCTATCAATTTGGAAAAGTTTTTAGGTATGAAGCAAAATTAGATCCGGGCAGATTTAGAGAGTTTTGGCAAATAGATTTTGATACTGTTGGAACAAATGATGTGTCTGCTGATGCCGAAGCCTGTATGATTTTATCAGATGCAATGGAAGCTATTGGTCTTAAACGAAATACATATATTGTAAATGTAAACGATAGAAAAATTCTTAAAGGATTTCTAGAAAATATTGGAGTTTTTAAACTAAAAATAGAAGATGACGGCAAAATTCTCCAAAGCGAATACTTAGAGCAAGCAATTCTTAGAATTATTGATAAGGTTGACAAAATTTACCTAAAAGGCGTTCTTGAAGAGCTAGGAAAAGGAAGAACCGACATATCCGGAGCAAAAATAATTGGTTTAGATTTACCTGAAAGTATTATTTCTGGAATAAACAATTATTTGTCTGCCTTTGAAAATATAAAAACAAGAGCAGAAATTATAGAAAAACTTACAGAATTCAACATAACAAATGATATTTTTAATGAAGGACTTGAAGAACTGAAAAAAATTGATCTTTTATTAAAAAATATAGGATATAAAGATGATAGAATAATGTTTACCCCTACCCTAGTTAGAGGAATGGCATACTACACAGGACCCGTTTTTGAGGTAAACTCATTACAAACATACAAGGACCACAAAGGAAGGAAAAGAGCAGTTGGAGCAATATGCGGAGGAGGAAGATACGACGGATTAGTAAAAAATTTACTCGGAATAAAAGCTCCTGCAACCGGTGCATCAATTGGAGTGGACAGGCTAGCAGAATTACTTATGCTCACAAACCAAAATGATGATTTAGAAGATGGTCCTGTTTTTATTGTAATGTTTGACGATAACTTAATGCCTGAATATCAGAAAATTGCAGCAGAATTAAGAAATGCAGGAATTGAGACAGAAGTTTATTACGGCTCTCAAAAACAATTAAAAAAACAAATGAAATATGCCGATAAAAAAAATAGTCCAATTGCATTATTAATTGGAGAAAATGAATTTAAAGAAGGTGTTGTAACTGTTAAAAACCTTAAATTAGGCAAAGACAAATCAATGCAAACAATACAAGACAGAAATGAATGGCAATCAAAAATTCAAAAACAAGTTAAAAGAGAAAACTTAATTGAGTACATTTCAAAAATTATAAAATAAATGAATACTTTAAAACATCTTAAAAAAAAAGAGTTTGTAATAAACAATAAATTTCAAAAAATGTAATATTCATATTTTTTTTATACTTATCTTTGTAAAAAAAACGGAATATGTATAAAACAATAATCAGACCTGTCTTATTCCTTTTTAATCCTGAAGCAATTCATGGAATTCTAATCAATTTTTTAAAACTAACTAATACACTTCCTGGAATGAAAGCCCTTTTGAGGCTTTTTTTTATGTCTGAAAATCAGCAACTTAAAAAAACAGTTTTTGGAATTGAATTTAAAAACCCTGTCGGTCTTGCTGCCGGATTTGATAAAAATGCCGAAGTTTTTGAACTTATAAACAACTTTGGGTTTTCATTTATTGAAATTGGATCTGTAACACCACTTCCTCAAAGAGGAAACCCAAAACCAAGAATTTTTAGGTTAAAAAAAGACAAAGCAATAATAAACAGAATGGGCTTTAATAATAATGGTTTACATGAAGCAATTAAAAAATTAAAAAAACGGAAAAACAACATTATAGTAGGAGGAAATATTGGAAAAAATACTTCAACATTAAATAAAAATGCAAACCAAGACTATATAAAATGCTTCAACGAACTACACCCTTTTGTAGATTATTTTACAGTAAACATAAGTTGTCCTAACGTCTGCAACCTCAGAGAACTACAAGACAAAGATGTTTTGTTGGAATTACTTTCAAAACTTAAAAAAATAAATGCAAGCAAACAAAAACCTAAACCAATATTACTAAAAATATCGCCAGATTTAACATTCCCTTTGATTGATGATACACTGGAAGTAATAAGATATACAGGAATAGATGGAATAGTTGCAACAAACACAACAACATCAAGAGAAAAGCTCTCATATTCAAAAGATTACATAAACAAAATAGCAAATGGAGGTTTAAGTGGAAAACCATTAAAAGACCGTTCAACCGAAATCATTAAATATATTTCTAAAAAAACAAAAGGTAATCTTCCCATAATTGGAGTAGGAGGAATAATGAATGCAGAAGATGCAATTGAAAAATTAAATGCAGGAGCATCACTTGTCCAAATCTATACAGGCTTTATCTATGAAGGACCTAGTATTGTAAAAAGAATTAACAATACAATTATAAAAAACCTTACAAAACAAAAAAATAGTATGTAATTAATATGAAAACACTCCTAAAAAACTGCAAAATAAATAACACCATACAAAATCTGTTAATAAACGATAAGATTATTTCCTACATTGGGAAAAACACACCAGCTTGCAATAAAGAAATTGATATAAATAACTTAACAATTATACCTGGATTAATTGACCCACACACACACATAAGAGATTTAAAACAAGCAGAAAAAGAAGACTGGACATCAGCATCGAATGCAGCACTAAGAGGTGGCACTACTATGGTTTTTGATATGCCAAATACAAGACCCCCTACCGTAAATTTAGAATATCTTAATTTAAAAAGAGAAAAAGCAAAACTTTCAAAAGTAAATTATATGTTCAATATTGCAACAACTTCTTTAAATTTACCAGAAGTTATAAAAATTCTTGAAACTAAACCAACTGACGTAGCAGCTCTAAAACTATTCCTTGCAGGCTCAAACTCAAATGAATATGTTGATAATGAAGAAATAATTAAACAAATTTTTAACATTTCTCTAAAATATAATTTACCTGTAATTGTTCATACAGAACTTCAAAAATGTGTTGAAGAATATTCTGCAAAAATAAAACACCCCTCTGTAAAAGACCATAACTACATGAGAAACAGAGAATGCTCAATTAAAGGAACAGAATTACTTATAAAAATTGCTATAGAAACAGGAAATAAATTGTATATTGCACACACTTCAACAGCTGAAGAAATTGATATCATAAAAGCCAATAAAAACAAATGTAAAGTATATTGCGAAACATCCCCGCATCATCTTTTAATTAATGAAGAAATTTTAGAAACAGCGAATAATTTTGGTAAAGTAAATCCGCCACTAAGAACAAAAAACGATAACAAAAGAATACTAAAAGGAATAATTGAAGGAACAATTGATACAATTGGTACTGACCATGCACCACACAGAAAAAATGAAAAACTAAAAATTTTCACTGAAGCTCCTTCAGGTTTTCCCGGCTTAGAAACTTCTTTGCCATTATTACTTAATGAAGTTAATAAAGGAAGTTTTTCAGTAAAAAAACTTATTGAACTGACATCATTAAACAGTAAAAACATATTCAATATAAAAAAAAGAGGAAAGATAGAAGAAGGTTATTTTGCAGATTTAACAGTAATTGATTTTAACAAAACATGGAAAATTGAAGCAAAAAAATTCAATACAAAAGCAAAATATTCTCCTTACGAAGGAATGACAGGCAAAGGCGATATCAATATGACTTTTGTTAACGGTAAATTAAAGTATAAACAAACAATCAATTAATTATGAAAAAAGAACTTTTCATCCTAAGACTACACGACATAGGAGCAATAAAATTTGGAGAATTTACTCTAAAAAGTGGTAAAAAATCTCCTTTTTATTTTGATTTGCGAGATATGATTTCATACCCCGATATTCTTAACACAGCAGTAAATTTAATTGTCGATAAAATTGAAGATTTAGATTTTGATTATATTTCAGGAATACCATATACTGCACTCCCCATTGCAACATTAGTTGCAGACATATTAGACAAACCGCTTATATATGCAAGAAAAGAAGAAAAATCCTATGGAACAAAAAACACAATTATAGGAAAATTTGAAAAAGATTCAAAATGCTTAATTATTGATGATTTAATAACATCAGGAGAAAGCATAATTGAAATATCAGAAAAATTTAATAAAGAAGGTATTGAAACAATCGATTTCTCGGTACTTATTGACAGAAGCGACAATGCAAAGCAAAAATTAAGTAATGCAGGATTTAATCTTCACCCAATATTTGAATTAGATGAAGTCATTAAAATTCTTAAAACTAACAATAGAATTACAAAACAAAGAGCTTCTCAAATAAAAAAATATACAAACGTAAAGCATGAAAAAACAGATATAAAAGTTAAAAATAATCATTTAACCAAAATATTAAAGCAAAAAATAGAACAAAAAAAATCTAATCTAATACTTTCGCTTGATGTTGATAATCAAAAAGATTTTTTTGAAATTATTGACAAAACATATGAGCATATTGTAATGGTTAAAACTCACGTCGATATTATAAATGATTTTGATGAAAACTTCATAAAGAAACTTAAAGAATACGCAATCACTCGTAATTTTATGATTTTTGAAGACAGAAAATTTGCAGACATAGGAAATACTGTTCAAAAACAATATCAAAACGGAATATATAAAATAAAACAATGGTCAAATTTCATAACTGTTCATGCAAGTCCGGGAGAAGGAATTTTACAAGGTCTTTTTTCTGGAGTTGTTAACAGAAGTTCATTTTTATTAGCAAAAATGTCATCAAAAGGCAATCTAATGAACGACAATTACACAAGACAAGTTTTTGAAATGGGAAAAAAATATTCCGATGTAGTTTCAGGATACATAGTTCATGCAAACACAAAAGAAGAATTACAAAGATTAAAAAACAAAATTCCAAAAGATCAATTATTATTAATGCCCGGAGTAAAACTCAAAGCAGGTAAAGATGCCACAGGTCAACAATACACAACCGTAGAAAATGCAATGCAAGGTGGTGCAGATTGTATAATTGTGGGAAGAGGAATAATTGCGGATAGTAATCCGGAGAAAATTGCAAAAGAATATAAGGAGCGTGCTTGGAATATTTACTCAAAAAACAAAGTAAATAAATAAAACATGAAACTCCCACAACAAAGATTTTGACACCCAAGGACATGACTATAACACAGCATACAAAATACTTGCATAATAAAGCAAACAGTCATATGTGGAGTCATAAAAAATTATAAATATAAATTAACTTTTACACTTTCAAACTTTTAACTATTTCTAGACAAATGAAACACCTAATCTCAATGCAAGATGTCAGTACCAAAGACATTATGAAACTAATAGATTTAGCCGACAAAATTGAAAACAAAAAAATTAATGTTGATATGACTGGCAAATTGGCTGCATTACTATTTTTTGAACCCTCAACAAGAACACATTTTTCCTTTGAAACTGCTGTAAAAAAACTTGGAGGCAACACTTTCTCAATGTCCGGAACAAACTCAACATCCGTTAAGAAAGGCGAAACATTAAGCGATACACTTATGACAATTAGTATGTATGCAGATTTAATTGTTATGAGACACATTATTGAAGGTGCTGCAAGATTTGCAGCAGAAACTGTTGATGTTCCAGTAATTAATGCAGGAGATGGAACAAATCAGCACCCCACACAAGCAATGCTCGATTTATATTCCATAAAAAAAACACAAGGTACTTTAGAAAATTTAACAATAGGATTAATTGGCGATTTAAGATTAGGTAGAACTGTTCATTCTCTTTCTCAGGCATTATCCGATTTCAATACAAAATTTTATTTTGCTTCACCAAGTCATTTACAAATGCCTAAATATATTACTGACGACCTAGATAAAAAAGGTATTCACTACCAAGAATTAGAAGACATAAAAGAAGTAATGCATGAACTTGATATTATGTATGTTACAAGAATACAAAAGGAAAGGTTTGCAGTTTTGGAAGACTACGAAAAAGTAAAAGACAGCTACATAATAACAAAAAAACTATTGGAAGGTGTTAAAAACAACTTTAAGGTTTTGCATCCACTTCCCAGAGTAAATGAAATTACAACAGAAGTTGACAACACTAAATATGCATACTATTTTCAACAAGCAAAAAATGGAGTATATATGCGCCAAGCAATAATTACAGAACTTTTAAACTTAAAATACTAAGCCGAAAACTAACAAATAAACAATAAATAATAAAATGAATAAAGAAAAACTAAAAGTTGACCCAATAAAAAACGGAACTGTAATTGACCATGTAACAGCAGGAAAAGCGCTTAAAGTTGCAGACATTCTAAATATTGGAAATTCTACAAAAGAAATAATGATAGGTCTTAACCTTTCCAGCAAAAAAATGAAAAAAAAAGACATAATAAAGGTAGAAAACAGAGAAATATCAAAAGAAGAAGCTAACAGTATTGCTTTAATTTCTCCAACTGCAACACTAATTATTATTAAAAATTACAAAGTAGTTAAAAAATTTGGCATTGATATTCCTAAAGAAATAAAACAACATATAATTTGCCCAAATTCTCATTGCATAACAAACCTCGAGCAAGTAAAAACTCGTTTTATACTAGCAGGCAAAAATCCAATTGAAGTTAGATGTGCGTATTGCGAAAAAAAATATTTTATTGACGAAGTAAAGTTTAGTTTTTAATATTCAAACAAATTTAAGAGAGTAGATATTTATACAAACTTAATTTTTGAATATAATGGGAGCATAAGCATTATTTTATACTCCTTTAAATAAATAATATACCTATTTAAATTAGTCAATAAAGCCAAAACGCATTTGTACTAACAAAACTTACAAAACACACAAACTACTAAAATTCAGCAACTTGCCTTATCACATCAATAATAGTTCCATCACGATATTCTATTAAACCAACAATTTTATCGGTAAAATTTATAGGTTTTGCAGTTCCAACAATTTCATCAACTTCTTTTTCTAGCTCTTCTATTTTTTTTGTTTTAATTCCTGCCTTATTAAGCCTTTTTTCTAAATCTGGATATTGAGGATTTACACAAATTCCTCTTTCGGTAACTAAAACATGAACAGATTCTCCCGGAGTTACAACTGTATGAACTTTTTTGGTAACAATGGGTATCCTTCCTCTAAAAGATGGGCAAACAACAACTGTAAGTTGAGCACCCGATGCAGTATCACTATGCCCACCCGATGCACCTCTAATGTTTCCTTCCGAACCTGTTATTACATTTACATTAAAATCTGTATCAATTTCTAATGCCCCAAGTGCTACAACATCAAGTTTATTTGTCATACAACCACAATTAAAAGGGTTTGCATAAAGTGCAGCGGGAATTTCTATATGTCTCTTATTATTTAATAATGAATGACTTACTTCGGCATCAAAAGATTGAACATCAAAAAGTGTTTTAAACAAGCCTTCGTTTAGCATTTCAACACAATACGAAGTTATACCTCCTAGCATAAAACTTCCTTTTATGTTTTTATGCTTCATTTTTTCTCTAATAAATTTTGCAACTGCCAATGACGCCCCTCCTGCACCAACTTGAAAAGAAAAGCCTTCAATAAATAAACCTGAATGTTCAATTACATCTGCTGCAAGTTTTGCAATTCGTAAATCCATTGGCGATTTTGTAATGCGCGTTGTTCCACTTGCAATTTTTGTAGGATCACCAATAGAATTAACTTCAACTACATAATCAACAAAATTTTGGCGTATCCCAATAGGAATACATGGGTAATCTACAAGATTATCTGTAACAACAATAACTTGTTTTGCATACCTAGCATCAATTCTTGCATAGCCAATTGAGCCAAAGGCAGATTTGCCATGTGCACCTGTTGCATTTCCTTCTTCGTCGGCAGCTGCTGCCGGAATTATTGTGAGGTCTGGTTTTATTTTGCCTGTATGAATTGCCCTTACCCTTCCTCCGTGAGAATGAATTACAACAGGATTTTTTAAAATTCCCTTTGAAATTGCTTTACCAAGCTCGCCTCTAATCCCAGACGACCAAATTTTTGTAATTGTTCCATCTTCTAAATATCTTAAAAGAGCATCATGCGATTCGTTAAGTGATGATGATGCAAGTGTAATATCTTTTATGCCCAATTCTGCTAAAATTGAAATTGCTTTTACTAAAATATCATCTCCATTTCTTAAATGATGATGATATGTTAACGTCATTCCATTTTGAGGATTAGTTTTTAGAATTGCTTCTTTTAAAGTGGCACATATTTTTTTTTGGTGTGGCAACTTTGCTTTATTTGGAGGGGGTACACTTATTTCGTCCATCCAACCTTTTTTTAGTTTTTCCCAAGCACCCATAAAAGGTTCAAGTTCGCCAATATATTTTATTTTATTTGGTATTTCTCTGTTTATTGCGTTTTTCATTTTTTTCTTTATATATATTTATTCGGCTTTTTTATAAAAATACATTTTTTAGTATTGGTGTGAATTATTATAAGAATATCCTTTAATTAATATTTTATTTCCGCTAAATCCAAAGTATGCCTAGCACGTGCAACCACCGGTGCATCAACCATTTTGCCATCAATTGCAAAAACTCCAATTCCTGCATCTTTATTTTTTTTGAATTCTTTAATAATTCTAAAAGCACGTCTTATCTCAGCTTCTGTTGGTGTATAAACTTCATGGATAATATCAATTTGTCGAGGATTAATAACAGCTTTTCCTGTAAAACCAATTTTTTTTGCATATTCAGTTTCTAATCTTAAACCTTCCTCGTCATTAACATCTACAAAAACTGTATCAATAGCATCTATATTATTTGCTTTTGCTGCCATTACAATCATTTTTCTTGCAAGGTCAATACCCGAGCCGTCTTTTGCGTTTACAATGTTCATATCGGCAGTTAAATCTTGTCCGCCAATTGTTATTGCATCAACCCTTTTGGAAAATTTAGCAATTTCAAAAACATTTTGCACCCCAAGTGCAGTTTCAATCATTGCATGAATTGTCATTTTATTATGTGGCAAATTGTGTTTATTTTCGATGCTTTCAATAATATCAATAAGTTTTTTAAGCTCTTTAACAGTTTCAGTTTTTGGAAATCGTATTGCATCGGGCTGTAATGGAACAATAGTTTCTAAATCTTCAATTCCAAAAGGTGTATCTAAATGATTTACACGAACACAAACCTCTGTGTTGTAATAGCTTATTGAATTTAGCATATTCTTTACTAAAATCCTAGCAGAATCTTTTTCATTTAATGCAACAGCATCTTCAAGGTCGAGCAAAAGACTATCTGCTCCATAAATTCCCCCCTGTTGCAGCATTGCCGGATTATTTCCGGGAATATATAACATTGTTCTTCTTTTTGTCTTCATTGGTTTTTATAATAAAGTTCCTTTTTGTTGGTTTAACGCTCTTGTAATTGCAGTTTCTAATCTTGCAATAATAGTTGGTTCTAATGCCCCTTTGTCTTTTGCAATTAGATGTACATTTTCAATTTCGTATTTATCAAGAATATTATTAACTAGTTCACTCAACATATCGCCATATTGCAGCATTACGCTTGATGATATTTCTATTTTTCTTCCTTGTTTATTTTTCAAAGGCTCAATTAAAATCATAATATCGCTAGATTCAAAAGTTCCTGCTTGTGCATTTCTTTGTAATTCCATATTTGTAGTTTAAAAAAAACAAATGTAGATACTTCGATTTGTTGTTAGCATGAGAAATGTCATACAAATATATGTTTAATGAAATACCTAAAAAAAACATAAAAATTATTGCACGTTTGTTTAAAAAAATATCTTTGCAAACTCAATTTTTAATAAAAATTTATGACTGAAATTTTGCAGAAAATATTATTGGCAAAGGACAATAGAGCAAATATGCGAAAGACTTTTTCTGCAAAAAAAAAGATTTCAATTAGTTTTAGTTTAAACATTGCTTCTTACCCCAAAACTAATAAAAACATAAGCCAATTTTTTAATTTAATTTTAACAGATTTAAAAAATTTCCTTTTAGCAAATAAAATTTTTATAGACAATAATTCGGAAATTAATATTATTGATGAAGCGGGTAATTTTTTTATGGCAATTGTTAAAAATAAAGATATTACATATTCTGAAATAAAACAAATTACAGAAGAATTTGAAGAAAACCATAAATTAGGAAGATTTATAGATGTTGATATTACAGACGAAGATGGCAAAAATGTAAGTTCGCATAAAAAAAAGTTATGTTATTTTTGTAATGAAAAACCTGCAATTGTTTGTATGCGTGAAAAAACGCATTCCTATTCTGAATTACAAACTTTTACTTTAAAGAAAATTAATGAATATTTATTTCTTGAAAATAAAAATAAAACAACAAAGGAGTTAAGTGCAATTGCCTTAAAATCAATATTATACGAAGTTTCGTTAAGTCCAAAACCCGGCTTGGTTAATTTTTATAATTCTGGTTCTCATACCGATATGAATTATTATACTTTTTTAAATTCGTCATCAGCACTTAGCCAATATTTTACAAAATTTGCTGAATTAGGATATGGTTTTAATGAAGATTTGTCAAAAGCAATTTCAAAAATTAGAATTATAGGTTTGCAAGCTGAAAAAGATATGTTTGCAGCAACAAATAATATAAATACACAAAAAGGAATAATATTTTTAATGGGTATTGCTTTATTTTCTGCATCTTATGTTTTTTATAAAGATGTAAATTTTACGATTTCAAATTTTCAGGAAACTGTAAAAAAAGTTTGTAAAGACATAGTTAAAAACGAATTGCAAAATTTAAAAGTTTATAAAACTCATGGAGAGAAATGTTTTGAAAAGTTTGGTTTAAAAGGTGCAGGGGCAAGACTTGAAGTTGAACTTGCATTTCCGACAGTTGTTAATTTTGCATTACCAGTGTTAGAAAAATTTTTTAAAGAAAATAAAAAAGAAGAAATTGAACTTGCATTAAGAAAAACTTTGCTTGCAATTATTTCTGAAAATAATGATTCTAATATTTTATACAGAAAAGGAGAAGATGCACTTGAAAAGTTAAAGAAAATTTCAAAAGATGCGTTTATTGATGATAAAAAATATGATAAAGTTTGTAAGTTTTGTATAAAAGAAAACATTTCACCCGGTGGCTCTGCCGATTTACTTGCAGTTTCACTTTTTTTACATTCTATAAAAAAAATAAAAAATGAATTTTGAAGATACAGATTTCCGTCAGGAAGTTTTAGATATAGAAAATCCTTATGATGTTAAACTTGTTTCAAGCTTTTTAAATGACTTGGGTTTTGACTATAAAGCAAATGAAGTTGATTGCACAATGTTGCTATACAACCTTAATGATGAGATAGTTGGCACGGGCTCGTATAAAAATAAAACTTTAAAATATGTAGCAGTTGCTCCAAAATTTAGAGATTCTACGGCTTTTGCATTAATTGTTACACATATTTCAAATATTATTTTAAAAAAGGATAGCACATGTTTTGTTTTTACGAAACCAAGTACAGCTAAACTATTCCAAAGTCTTGGTTTTTCAATTATAGCAACAGCAGAACCACTTTTTACTGTTTTAGAATTTGGCTTAAAAACAATAAAAGATTATCAGGATTATTTGAATTCTATAAAAATAGAAACTAAAACAAAAAATATTGCAACAATTGTTGTAAACTGCAATCCTTTTACAAACGGGCATAAATATTTAATTGAAAAAGCTGCATCCGAAAGTGAACTTGTATATCTTTTTGTTGTTGAAGAAAATTTGTCTGCATTTCCATTTGAAATTCGATGGGAATTAATTAAAAAAGGCATTTCACATTTAAGTAATGTTGTTATGGTTAAGGCAGGAGAGTATATTGTTTCAGGTTCAATTTTTCCTAACTATTTTCTTAAAAATGAAAGTTTTGATTTGGTTTCGCAAAAACAAGCAGAAATTGATGTTACAATATTTACAGAGTATTTTGTTCCTATTTTAGGAATTACAAAAAGATATATTGGAACTGAAAATTATTGTAAAACCACATGTGCCTATAATACAGCAATGTTTAAAATTTTGCCAAAAGCAGGAGTTAAAGTTATTGAAATTACAAGGAAAGCACTTGGTATGGATAAAAACAATGAGCCGAATTACATAAGTGCATCAAAAGTTAGAGATGCAATTAAAAATGACAGGCTTAATGAAGTTATTGATTTTATACCTTTGTCAACAAAAGATTTTCTATTGTCTGAAGATGCTATTGAAGTTATTCATAGAATTAAATCATATTCAGGAAGACACTAAATTAATGGGACTTCTAAAAACTCATTCGCATCAAGATTTTAATAAATTTGGAATAACAAAAATACAATTACTTTAAATTTATTATCTTTGAACAATTTTATTTTTAATATCACAAAGCTATATTAATTTTATTAAATAGTGAATTTCAAAAACTACTATAAAATACTAGGATTAGATAAAAACACTGCTGAAAGTGAAATTAAAAAAGCATATCGTAAACTTGCTAAACAATGGCATCCTGACAAAAATCCCGGAAACAAAAAAGCTGAAAATAAATTTAAAGAAATTTCAGAAGCCTACGATGTACTTTCTGATAACATTAAAAGAAAAAAATTTGATGATTTCATTAATGTAAATGAGTCAAAAGCTGCATATTCTTATAATAACGCAAAACATTATTATACAAATACTTCTGAAACTGATTTTTCTGACTTTTTTAAGCAATTTTTCAAAAAAAGAAGTAAACAAAAATATTCATACTTTAAAGGTGATGACCTTAGAGGAAAAATTACTATTGAGCTCCAAGAGGCTTACACAGGCTCAATGAGAATAATTAACACTAGTAAAGAAAAAATCAGAATAAAAATTAAACCCGGAATAACAAATGATAAGATCCTAAAAATAAAAGGAAAAGGGAAAGCAAGTAAATATGGTGGTGAAAATGGAGATTTATTTATCAGAATTGTTATAAATAAAAATGATTTATACACTCGCAGAAAAAATGATCTTATAAAAAAAGAAATAATTGATGTTTACACGGCAATTCTTGGCGGAGAAATCTCAGTTTCTACTTTTAAAGGGAATATAAAAGTAAAAATTCCGCCAAATTTTAAATTTAACAAGAAGTTAAGAGTGAGAGAATATGGAATGCCTGATTATGATAATCCAAATAAATTTGGAGACCTTCATTTGGATTTAGACTACAAACTTCCAGAAACTATTTCAGAGGAAGAGCAAATTTTACTTAGAAGAATACAAGAAATTAGAGATAGCTTATAAAAAAATCGCACTTCAATAAAAAATTAAAGTGCGATGAACTATATTAAAAATTAAAAATTAGCCTTCTGTATAAAACTTTTTTAATGCTTTATTAAGTTTAGGAACTACATCAAAAGCATCTCCAATAATTCCATAATCTGCCGCTTCAAAGAAAGGAGCATCTGCATCTGTATTTATGCAAACCATTACTTTTGAGCTATTTACACCTGCCAGATGTTGTACAGCTCCCGAAATACCTATTGCAATGTACAAGTTAGGTGCAACAACTTTTCCTGTTTGTCCTACATGCTCATCGTGTCCTCTCCATCCTAAATCACTTACTGGACGTGAGCAACTTATTCCCTCCTCCCTTCCTTTCCCCTTCTTCCATTTCCTCCTCCCTCCCTCTCTCCTTAATCCATTCCCTCTTCCCCTTTACTCCATTCCCTCCTAACTCTCTCCCCCGTTACTCTATTTGATCCTCCATTCTCTCATTTATTTTATTTCAATGCATTTTCGTAATAGAAAAAAACATTTCGCTGGTACCCAGTTCAGTTTTTTAGTCACCCAACACTTCACTAGATTAATATTTGCCCCCTTTATCGGCAATGACTACTTAAATCGGTTGTGTTCTGGAAATCTTCTCCTTTAAGTGTTCTGATGAGTCGATCGTCGCAAGAACATTATTGAATTTATCCTTTAACTATTTCTAAATCTTTCATAATAATGTAAGAAAAAATTATTATGAAAGATTTAGAAATAGTTAAAGGATAAATTCAATAATGTTCTTGCGACGATCGACTCATCAGAACACTTAAAGAAGAAGATTTCCAGAACACACCGATTTAAGTAGTCATTGCCGTATTAGAACGATAAAGGGGGCAAATATTAATCTAGTGAAGTGTTGGGTGACTAAAAAACTGAACTGGGTACCAGCGAAATGTTTTTTTCTATTACGAAA
>CAMZKV010000049.1 GCA_947311445.1 uncultured Chlorobiota bacterium
ACAAATAAAACTAATCTGAAAAAGAATAAATAAGTTGCACTTAAAGGAAAATCATGTTTGGGCTTATCAAAAAATATAAACGGCATTCCTATAATTAACAACCAAGTTATTATATGTGTAAAAAGATGATATCGTTTGTTGTTTAACTTCACAAAAAATAATTTTCTTCAAAAGTATTGCAGAAAAAACTATTATTCAAATAAAATCTGTAAACAAAGTTATTTTGTCGGTTAAAAGCAAAAAATGTTAAAAGTTAATGATATCCCAACAGTTTTTATATTATTTACAATAATTCTAAATAAGATTATATACATTTGCAAAAAAGATAAAATTATGAAACATATATATTTATTGCTCATTTTTATTAGTTTAGAAATTGTTTTATTTTCTCAAAACAATAATACTGTAAAACACAATCTTCATGTAAGCATAAGCCCTTCAACATCAGAAATAACTGTAACAGACAGCATTACAATTTTTGAAGATTTCAATAAAGAATTTTTGCTTAATGCGGAATTAGTTCCTTTCTCAAATTCAAAAAACATTAAAATAAAGAAAGTTTCTGATAATGTAAATGCTTCTGATATTGGAATGGACAGAGATAATGCCGAAAATGAAGCAAGTTTAAAACTTACTAAATGGCAAGTTAAAGGAAAAGCAAAAAGTTTTGTTATTTCATATAAAGGAAAAATTAAAGGCGGTTTTGACGGCAACAAAGAAAATTACCAGAGAGGCTTTTCGCAAACATCAGGAATAATTTCAGAAAAAGGAATTTACCTTGCAGGTTCAAGCTATTGGGTGCCTGTTTTTAAAGATAAGTTAATGATTTTCTCATTAACTACCCTGCTTCCTAAAAGTTGGAAAAATGTTACACAAGGCAAAAGAATTTCAGAAAAACTAATTAATAAAAAACATATTGACACTTGGGTTTGCAACAAAGCACAAGAAGAAATTTTCTTAATTTCTGCAAAATTCCAAGAGTATTCTTACGATATGAACAATGGAATTAAAGCAATGGCATTTTTGCGAACACCAGACGAAGGCTTGGCAAATAAATATTTGGAAGTTACTGAGCAATACGCAAATATGTACGAAAGTATGTTAGGGAAATACCCTTACACAAAATTTGCTTTGGTCGAAAACTTTTGGGAAACAGGCTACGGAATGCCCTCTTTCACTCTTTTAGGCGAAAAAATTATTCGCTTTCCATTTATTTTGCATTCATCATATCCGCATGAGCTTTTGCACAATTGGTGGGGCAATAGTGTGTATGTTGATTTTTCAAAAGGGAATTGGTGCGAAGGAATAACAGCATATATGGCAGACCACCTTATAAAAGAGCAAAGAGGTGCAGGTGAAGAATATAGGCGTTCAACTCTGCAAAAATTCAGTAATTTTGTAAACGAAGAAAACGATTTTCCTTTAAGCAAATTTATTTCTCGCCACGATGGAGCAAGTGAAGCAATAGGCTATGGCAAAGCCCTTATGATGTGGCATATGCTTAGAAGAAAAATTGGAGATGAAGACTTCTTAAAAACAATGAAACTTTTTTATGAAAACTATAAGTTCAAAACTGCATCTTATGATAATATTCGCATAACTGCCGAAGAAGTAACAGGAATTGATTTAAAAAACTTCTTTGAGCAATGGACAAAAAGAAAATCTGCACCCGAAATTGCAATAAAAAACATAAAAAAAGATATGTTTGCCGGCAAATATCGTGTAAATATAACTATTGAGCAAAAGCAAAAAGAGGATGTTTTTAATATTGATTTACCAATAAATATTGCAACAAAAAATGGTATTGAAACTTTTGTTTTTAACATGAATAAAAAAGTGCAGAATTTTCAAATTACATTGAAAAATGAGCCTTTAAAAATTGCAATTGATCCACAATATGATGTATTTAGGATTTTAAACCCTAATGAAGTTCCTCCAACTCTCTCTAAAATTTGGGGAAGCAAAGAAAATATTATTGTTATACCCGGCAAAGCAAATAAAACACAACAACGAATTTACATGAAATTTGCAGAACAATGGCAAAAAGCTGATAATGACAACTTTAAAATTGTTCTTGACAGTGAATTAAAAGAACTTCCCAAAGGTATAACAGCTTGGATTTTGGGTTATGAAAATAAATTTACAACTGATTTTCAAAAACAATTAACAGACTATCATACATTTTTTTACGATGATAATATTATTTTTAATAATAAAAAACATTTAAAAAAAGCTAACAGTTTTGTTTTTACAATCTACGAAAAAAAAGACATAAACTTTCAAAAAATATTTATTGCTTTTGATAATGAAAAAGCTATTGACGGACTTGTTAGAAAACTTCCGCATTACGGAAAATACAGTTATTTGGCATTTAAAGGAGATGAGCCTACAAATATTGCAAAAGGACAATGGGAAGTTTTAAATTCTCCCTTAGTTGCAACTTTTAGGAAAGGTGTAAATAAACTTTCTGTAAACGAAGATAGGATAGCACTTGCTGAACTAAAACCGGTTTTCTCAGAAAAAAGAATGATGGCAACCATCAAATCCCTTGCATCAAAAGAACTGAAAGGCAGAGGCTTAGGCACACCCGAATTAGAAGATGCTGCAAATTTTATAGCAAATAATTTTAAAGATGCAGGTTTGAAACCTATAAAAAATGGTTCATATTTTCAAAAATTCACACATAATTTCAAAGATAAAGGTAAGCTAAACCTTACGAATGTAATTGGAATAATTCCGGGCAAGGACCCAAAACTTAAAAATGAAACAGTCGTTCTTTCTGCACATTTTGACCATCTTGGTTTAGGTTGGCCTGATGTTCATAAAGGCGACAAAGGTAAAATTCATTATGGAGCAGATGATAATGCAAGCGGAGTTTCAATTTTAATTGAACTTGCAAAATCAATGGCAAAAACCATAAAACCAAAACGAACAATTGTGTTCCTTGCATGCACGGGTGAAGAGGCAGGTTTAATTGGTTCACGGTATTATGTTGAGCATAGCAAAGATTTTTTTAGCGGAAATATATTTGCAGATGTAAACCTTGATACTGACGGAAGTTTATTCGATAAAAAACTTCTTGTACTTAATGGAAACACAGCAAAAGAATGGAAATTTATTTTTATGGGAACAGATTACACCACCGGAGTAAAGTCGGATGTTATTGATAAAGAGTTAGATTCCAGTGACCAAGGAGCATTTATTGAAAAGGGTATTCCAGCTGTTCAATTATTTACAGGAGCAACTGCAAATTATCACAGCCCCACAGACACTTACGATAAAATTGATGGCAAAGGTTTAGTAAAAGTAGCAAGTGTAACAAAAGAAGTTATTACATATCTTGCCGACAGAGAAAAACCAATGCTTTACACAGGAAAAACTCCTGATGCTAACAGAAAAATCAATTATAATCTTGATAAAAAAACTGAAAGGAAAGTTAGCACCGGCACAGTTCCTTCCTTCGGCTACAAAGGAACAGGAGTTAAAGTTGGAAGTGTGATTGAAGCTTCTGCCGGATATAAAGCAGGTTTAAAAGCTGGTGATATTATTATAGGAATTAATAATAAAAAAGTAAATACCTTAAAAGATTATTCAGACCTCTTGAAAGGTTTTAAACCAAATGATGTTATAACTCTTAAAATTCTAAGAGGTGTTAATAAAAAAGATATTAAATTAAAGTTGGGAGAAAGATAATTTTTTTACTCCCATTCAATAGTTGCAGGTGGTTTTGAGCTTATATCATAAACAACTCTGTTGATTCCTTTAACTTGGTTAATAATTTTATTTGAGACTTTGCCCAAAAAATCATATGGAAGATGCGACCAATCTGCAGTCATTCCATCTGTTGAACCGACTGCTCTAAGTACAACAGCACTTTCATATGTTCTTTCATCACCCATAACTCCAACTGATTTAACTGGCAATAAAATTGTTGCTGCCTGCCAAACATCTTTATATAAACCCGTTTTTTTTAACTCATTAATATAAATATCATCTGCATCTTGGAGTATTCTAACTTTTTCAACTGTAATATCTCCAAGAATTCTTATTCCTAAACCCGGTCCGGGGAAAGGATGTCTGCCTAGCAGTTCTTTACTTATGCCAAGAGATGCACCAATTCGTCTTACCTCATCTTTAAAAAGAAGTTTTAACGGTTCTACAATTTTAAGTTTCATATAATCCGGCAAACCTCCAACATTATGATGCGATTTTATTGTTGCAGATGGTCCTTTAACAGAAATTGATTCAATAACATCAGGATATATTGTTCCTTGAGCAAGATATTTGACATTTTTTATTTTAGCAGATTCTTTATCAAAAATATCTATAAAAGTATTTCCAATTGCTTTTCTTTTTGCTTCGGGTTCTATAATACCTTTCAATGCTTTGTAAAATTCTTTTTTCGCATCTACACCTATAACATTAAGTCCCATTCCTTTATACGAATTTAAAACTTCTTGAAATTCATTTTTGCGTAAAAGTCCGTTATCAACAAAAATACAGTAAAGATTTTTACCAATTGCTTTATCTAATAAAACTCCGGCAACAGTAGAGTCAACACCTCCCGACAAACCAAGAATAACTTTTTCATTTCCAATTTTTTCTTTTAATTCTTTTATAGCAACATCAATAAAAGATTCAGAAGTCCAGTCTTGTTTAATATTACAAATATCAACTACGAAGTTTTTTAAAATTTTTTGTCCCTCACTAGTATGATAAACTTCTGGATGAAATTGCAAACCATAAGTTTCTTCTCCTTTTATTTGGTATGCACCAACTTTAACATCATCTGTTCCAGCAGTAATTTGAAAATTTTCAGGAATTTCAACAATCGTATCTGCATGGGACATCCATACCTGAGTATCAATTTTAATATTTGAAAATAAGGGATTTTTTGTATCTATAAACTTCAAATTTGCTCTACCGTATTCTCTATGTTTTGATGGGGCAACTCTGCCACCGAAATTATGTGCTAAGTATTGTGCTCCATAACATACTCCTAATAATGGTTTATGTCCTTTAATATTTTTTAATTCAGGAACAGGTGCATCTTTGCTTCTTACAGAAAATGGACTCCCAGATAAAATTACTCCTTTTACAGTTTCATCAGGTTCAGGAAAATTATTGTAGGGGTAAACTTCACAATAAACATTTAATTCACGTATTTTTCTAGCAATCAATCTTGTATATTGAGATCCAAAATCAAGGATTATTATTTTGTTTTGCATTTTTATTTTTATAAAATTTTTATAAGTTCTATTTAGTATGAAGGTCAATATATACGGGCAAATGATCGCTAAAACCATCATGAAACTTAAATCCTATATATGTTCTAAAAGTTTTTGAACCTACATAATGTTTGTCTTGTTCTAAAAGAAAAGGAGCTTCAAAAACATGGGCATCATCTTTTGTCATATTTATACTATTATTTTGCATAAGCAAAGAACCTGAAATTATAATCTGATCTAACACTCCCCATTCTCCTTGATACTTATGAGTTCCTTTACCCTTTTCTTCTTGAAGATAATATGCTAAATTATACAGTTCCTCTTCTTCAATTTCATTGTATTGATGTTTTGCTCTCAAAACTTCTGTAACACTCTTATTGTCAGGATAATCATTCATATCACCCATTATTATAATATTTGGGTTTTTATCAGCCAAAAACAAAGAATCTACTTTTTTTCTTACAACAGATGCAACAAACATTCTTTTTCTATCTGTTTCTAATTGCCCACCCCATCTTGAAGGCCAATGATTAATAAAAATGTGTAAAGTATCATTTGAATTATTGTAACCTTTAACATATAAAATATCACGAGTAGGTTTGTTTGCTGCAAAAGGAAAAGTTACATTTATTGCTTCATAAGATATTGGTTTAAATTTATCTTTTCTATATAAAAACCCAACATCAATTCCTCTTCTGTCGGGAGATTCTTTGTGAATTATTTTATATGAAAATTTCTTTAAGGCGGTTCTATTTATTAATTGTTCAAGAACAAATCTATTTTCTATTTCACAAAGTCCGACAATTTCGGGAAGTTCCCATTGTCCTATTGCAGTTATAACTTTTGAAATATTATATAATTTTTTATTAAATCTGCCTTTGTTCCAATGTCTTTCTCCTTCGGGCGTAAATGCTTCGTCAATTTTTAAAGTATCATCATAAATGTCAAATAGATTTTCAACATTATAAAACATTATTCTCATATCTCCTCTCGGAAATTCGTATTCTTCTAATATTTGAGATTTTAAATCTGAAAATATAACAAGAACAAAAAATAATATAAGTAACTGTGTTTTAATATTATACATAATAATTATTTTAAAAAAGTTTTTTAATGTAATTTATAAATACAGCAATTGAAATCCAAAGAATATTTAAAAGTAAGAATCCGAAGAAAAACATGAATATTGAAGAATTTGTATTAAAAATATAATTAAATGATTGCTTGAAACTATAATCCTTTATTCCATGAAATAGAGAAAAATGGGTAATAACAGACATAACAGAGTATGTTAATAAAGTAATTAATAACATTATAACTAATGTTTTTAATACAGTAAATATAAATTTTTCTTTATTTTTATTATCTTTACTCATTCGTTGCAAATTTAATATAACATTTTAATAAAATTTATTAAACATGAATAAAAAAAGCATTTTTATAGTTTTGTTTTTGACTTTTACAATTAATATCAATTTTGTATTTTCTCAAACAATAAAAAAGTTTACTTCTGACAGTTTAATTTCAGAACTACGATTTTTTTATGAATTAAATGAAGCCAATTTAGAAAAAAATTTAGATGCTTTTAAAAAAGATTCTGTAATTTCTGTTTTAGGAAAAATTTGGAGTTCTTCTATTGAGAATAGTTCTAAAGAAGTTATTACTAAGATTTTAAATTTTCAGATTAAAAAAAGATATAAAAAAGAAACAACAATCTGGGATTTTATTACAACAATAAATTATTTAAAGAATAATAATTCGCAAAACTTTAATCAATGGTTAAAAATGTTAGAATACATGACGGGGTCTCCGCTGATATCATCTTCAAGCATTAAAAATTTCATTACAAATATTAAGGTTTTAGTTTACGAAAACTATCTTTCAAAAACTAAAAAGGCAAAATGGAAAATAGAAGAAAATACTGCCTACAAATTCAAATTTAATAATAAAAAAAAATCTTTTATTATTAATGTTCCGAATACTCTTTTAAGCTCACAAAGTCAAGATAAGGACGAAATTAAAATCATAAATACTGCCGGGGAGTTTGATATTATAAAAAATCAATGGAAAGGAAAAAAAGGAACTGTAACATGGGAAAAATTTGATTATTCTCCCGACGAAATGAATGCAAAATTAAATAATTATGTTATAAATATGCACATTCCAGAATTTTCAGCAGATTCTGTAACATACACAAATAAAGATATTCTTGAGAGTGATGTTCTAGGAAAATTATCACATAGAGCATCTATGAGAGCGTATAAAAACGGATTATTTCCGCAATTTAGATCATATAAATCTAATTTTAAAATAAAAAGCAAACAAGATAATGTATTTTTTACAAGTGGTATTGAAATGAAAGGATATTCGTTAAGTTATGTAGGATCAGAAGTTGAACCTGCAACAGCTGAATATATTAAAAATGGTAAAAAATATTTAAAAGCAAAATCAGAAAACTTTATTTCTTTAAAAGAATCTTTGCAAGCAACAGAAGCAGGTATAACACTATACATTGCAAATGGAGATTCTATTACCCTCCCTAATGTTTTTCTAATGGTTAAAAAAAACAACTTTTCATTTACTAGAAATAAAGCAGGAACAGGGAAAAGACCTTTCTACAATTCATATCAAAAAGTATATATGACTGTTGATAATATTAATTGGAACATACAAGACTCATTAATACGGTTCTATTCTAAATCTGGAAATATTGCACAATTCAAATCATTTGATTATTTTACAAAAAACGATTTTACAAAACATAGAATGTATGAAACAAGAAACCCATTATTCGATATAAGAAATTACACAAGAGATTATGAAACACGAGATTTTTACGCATCCGATTATGCAAATTATATAAAAATAAACCCAACTGCAACAAAACACAGATTAATGGGACTTTGGTATGAGGGTTTCTTAGACTATAACCCTAAAACTGAAAGAGTTTTTGTGAGAGAAAAACTATATAATTACATAAAATATTTCTTTGATAAAAAAGATTATGATGTTATTAATATAAAATCTAAAGGGAAAGCAAGAAAAAAAGATGCAGAACTTTTCCCTATAGTAAATGCAACTTTTGACGTTAAGACAAACCAAATGGCAGTGTATGGAGTTGATAGAGTTGTTTTAAACAAAAGAAAAAAAGTTGGTTTTGAGCCCTACAAAAATGAAATATTATTAGATTTTAACAGAAATATGTTCTTTTCCGGAAGATTACGTGTTGGTTTAGCAGATTTTTATAGTAAAAATGGCTTTGCATTTAACTATGAAAACTATAATATTAAATTTACAAATGCAGATTCATTAACATACAGGGTTTGGGATGAAAAACTGACAAAAGACAGCAAAGGAATGAAACCAAAATTTCTTACTTCAAATATTGAACATCTTACAGGAGAAATTAAAATTGACATAAAAGAAAATAAATCTGGGGCTAAAAACAACCCTCTTTTTCCAACTTTTGATTGTACTGATACTTCATATGTTTATTATAACCAAAGAAACAAACAAGGAAATGAAGTTTTTAAAAAAGACAGATTTTACTTTACAAATTATCCGTTTTCGCATGACAGTTTACTATATTTAACAAAAGACAATTTAAAAATCTACGGAAAACTAATTGCAGGAGGAATATTCCCAAATTTTGAAGATACATTAGAAGTGCAAAAAGACTATTCTCTGGGACTCATTTATGAAACTCCGGATGAAGGACTTAAACTTTTTAGTGGAAAAGGAACTCTTTCTTCGCAAAACAGTAAATTAAAGAGTTTTATAACACTTAGTAACCAAGGACTTCAAGCAAATGGTAAGGCAAAGTGGAATAATATGACAGTTGCAACTAAAAAATTCAATCTTTATCCGGATTCCTTAACAGCTTTCGCAGATAAAGTTGAAATTACTGAATTTGTAAACCCTGAAAATTATGCTGAGTTCCCTCAGTTAGAAGGCGAAAACATAAAAACCAGCTGGGATGCAGTAAAAAATGTTGTAAAATACACTACTACTAAAAAACCCGCTGAGATGTATAATGGAAAAGTTCAATTTACAGGCGAATTTGAATACAGACCAAAATCTTTAACAGGAAGAGGTATTGCAACTGTTGATGAAGGAACATTAACAGCAGAAAAGTATTCATTTAATAAAAAAAGTTTTTTTTCTGAAAAAGCAGATATTAGTTTAAAGGGAAAAAATGAAAAAGACCCCGAAGTTATTATAAAAAACATGAGAAGTTATGTGGATACAAAATCAGACAAAGCTGTTTTTGCAAGAATTAAAGGAGAAGACTCTCATGTAAATTTTGTAACAAATCAATATAAAAGTTATCCATCTCATTTAGTTTGGCACACTGGTAAAAGAAAAGTTAATTTGAATTATAATATGGAGAAATTTACTAATCCAAAATTTTCAAAAGAAGATGTTTTACTAAGCAGAACAGAATTATTAGATGTATATGGTTTTAGTGATTCTATTTTTAGTTCTTTTTATGGTAATCTCAAGTTTATTTCAACAAATAAAGATAATGACTCATTAACTTTCTTAGGTAGCAAATCAAACTATAGTCTTGATAGTAAAAGAATTATCACTAAGGATGTTCAAAAAATTATTGTTGCAGATATAGTTGTTACACCAAGTAGCGATGTAATTATTGATAAAAATGGCGAAATGGAAAAACTTTTAAAAACAACAGTAAGAGCAAAAGAGGTTCATAATATAACAGAAGTTGATATTTTAATTAAAAGTAGCAATAAATATACTGCTTCATCCGGCATTTACCAATATGAAGACATGAATAAAGTTTTACAAAATATTAATTTTGACAATATTACATATAATCAAGAAAAAGAAGCCTCTGTTGCTCACGGTTTTATTGAGCAATACGAAAAGTTTACTTTAAACCCTTGGTTTGAATATTATGGAGATGTTTTTTTCAATGCATCAAAAGACAGATTAAATTTTGATGGACATGCAAAAATAATTCACAAATGTACATCTCCTCCTCAATGGTTTTATTTTAAATCTGAAATTAATCCCGACAGTATATATTTACCATTAGATAAACATTTACACTCAGATATTGCACTTAATAAAGCTAGAATTTTTGGAGATTTTATGTCGTCACAAGATTCAATTCATACTTTTCCTGTATTTTTATCAAATGATCCATACGGAAACTCAGAATCTCTTTTTTCTGTAAGAGATAGCGGAAATTATGTTACATATAATCAAATTGATAACAGATACGAAATAACATCATTAAATAAATTTAATAACAAAAGTTTACCTGATAATTATTTCGAGTTGAGTAGAAATAGATGTCTATTTAATGCTGAGGGGAAATTATCATTATCTAACTCAATAAAAATTGATGACTTTGGTAGTATTGGAGAAATTTCTTTTGATTCAAATTCTGATAAAATTAATATGAATACTCTTACATATTTAGATTTTCTTTTTTCTAAAAAGTCATTAAATATTATGTCTGACATAATAATTCAAAACCTTAATTTATCTTCTGTTGATTTACAAAAAGATTCCTATAAAAAACCAATGTATGGTCTCATTGGCAAAGAAGAAACAGACGAAATGTTGACAGAAATGTCTATAAATGAAGGAAAACCAAAGAAATTTCCTAAGATACTTAATAAAACAATTGTTTTTACTAATCTTTATTTCAAATGGGATGCAGACAGCAAATCATATAAATCTATGGGAAAAATAGGCATCTCAAATATTGGAGATAAAATGGTAAATAAATATGTTGATGGATATATTCAAATTCGTAAAAGAAAGACAGGAGATAAAATATACATATATCTTGAACCGGAAAAAGGCACATGGTTTTTCTTCACATTTTCCGGCGGTATCATGCGTACAATATCCTCTATTCACGATTATAACCAAACTATTGCAGACTTAAAAACAAAACACAAAAAGAAGAAAAGTGAAAAAGGAATTTTTAATTATATGCTCACAAATAATGAAACAAAGAATTTATATATTTATGAATTTACAGGTGTTCATCCGGCAATAGATGATTTTAACAATAATTCGCAAAATAATAGCTCAGATGGAGAAATCCAAATTGATGAAGACGAAGAAGGAAACTTTGAAGTTAAATCTAAAAAGAAAAGAAGACGTAGAAAAAAACAAAAAGAAGACGAGGGGGATGATTACGAATAATATGAACTAAGGGTGATTATAAAATCTTAATCACCTTAAAATATAAAAGCTAAAAACTGAACCAATTATCATAATGCTCAGGAATTTTTCTTTTAACATCTTTATGAAAAAATTCTCCAACTGTTTTATCAAAAACATAATCTTTTGACCATTCTTTTGCATTAGTAATAACATGCTTAATCGCATCAAGTATAAAATACAGTTCATCATTTTTTAATGTAGGATGCAATGAAAGCCTAACCCACCCCGGCTTTTCTGTTAAATCACCATTATTTATCATTTCTGTAATCCTATGAGAATCAGATTTTGATACATGCAACAAATAATGCCCGTATGTTCCAGCACATGAACATCCACCTCTAAGCTGAATTCCAAACCTATCATTTAAAAGTTTAACAATTAAATTATGATGAATATTCTCAGTGTAAAAAGAAACAACCCCCATCCTATCTCTCTGATTATCAGCTAAAATATGCAATTCAGGAATTTCGTCAAAGGCTTTATATCTAATTTTTAAAAGCTCATACTCTCTTTCAAGAATTTTATCAACTCCCATTTCTTCTTTTAACCTCAAAGTTAAAGCAACTCTCATAGTTTGAAGAAAAGCAGGGGTTCCACCATCTTCACGAGCTTCAATATTTTCCAAATACGCATATTCATTCCAACGGTTTGTCCATAAAACTGTTCCCCCTCCGGGATTATCCGGTCGTTTGCTTTTATATAGTTTCTTATCAAAAACTAATATACCGGCACTTCCGGGACCTCCCAGTGCTTTATGCGGAGAAAAAAAGATTGCATCTAATTTTTGAAGTTCATTTTCGGGGTGCATATTCATATTTATATATGGTGCCGAAGCTGCAAAATCTACAAAAGCAACTCCGCCATTATTGTGCATTATCTCTGCTAATTTATGATAATCAGGTATAATTCCTGTAACATTTGAACCTCCACTAAAAGACCCAATTTTTGTTTTTCTGTTTTTATATTTTTTTATCTCTTTTTCAAGTTCTCCTACTAAGTCAATGTCATCATCCGGCAATAATACAATAACATCTGCAATAGTTTCCAACCATGCAGTATGATTTGAATGGTGTTCCATATACGTAACAAAAACAACCGGCACATCTTCTTTTGCAATATCCTTAATAATATATTTTTCAGCTTGGTCAGGAATACTTAATCCCAAAATCCTCATAAATTTATTAACAGCACCAGTCATTCCGGAACCTTCAGCAATCAAACAATCATCTTCTCCGGCATTAACATGTTTTTTTATAATATTTTTTGCTTGTTTATAGAGCATAGTCATTGTAACACCTGTTTCACTAGCCTCCGAATGTGTGTTTCCAACCATTGGTCCAAATTTATTTCTCATTAAATCCTCAATTGGAGAATACAGTCTTCCACTGGCAATCCAATCAGCATAAATCATTTTTTTAGTTCCGTAGGGTGTTTCAAACTCAGCATCTATTCCTACAATGTTTTTTCTAAATTTCTGAAAATGTTGTTCTAAATTCATATTAAAAAGTTAAAAAATTTGTTAAAAATATAAAAACGTGTTATATTTTAAAAGTTTAAATAAAAATCTTTTGTCAATTCTTTGTATTGTGTAGTATATTCATTTGTATTTTTATCTCTTACAATTATAGTTTCATTTTTAATCTTCTTCTTAATTTTTGAAAACTCTAGAATTACTCTATTTGCAATTTTATTTTCTTTTGGAAAAATTAATATTTGCCTTTTGCAAAAGAGAAAATTTTCTAAAGAAAGTTGCATAAGTTTTTCAAGTTTTTCAAAAGGAATTATTACACTAAAAATTCCATTTTCAGAAAGAAGTTTTGAAACATAACCGATAAGTTCACTATAAGTAAGTAGAACCGTATGTCTTGCAATATTTTTTATATCGTTTATAGACAAAAACGAATTTTCAAAAAACGGAGGATTACAAATAATATGGTCAAATTTAATATCAGTTTTAAAAACAAAATTTTGAAATGAAATATTAAACACCTCAATTTCACTTTCCTTACTATTCATTGTAATATTTTCCTTGCATTGATTATACGCATCATAATCTATTTCAATTGCAGTAATTTTTGCATTTGTTCTTTGTTCTGCCATAAAAGATAATAAGCCTGTTCCTGCTCCAATATCTAAAACATTATTAGGATTATGAAAACAGGCAGACGCACCCAACAATAAGCTGTCAACACCAACTTTCATAGCAGTTTTATCTTGATTAATTTTAAACTTCTTAAAGTAAAACCATGTATTAGACATAAATCTTAAATTTTTATTGAATTTCTTTTTATACTTTTGTTAAAAATAAAGATATAAAATGACAACATATAACAAAAAATTAAAAGTTTGGTCAAAAAAAATAAAAAATGAAATAAATATTCAGATAAATGATATTTATAAAAGAGATTATAAGTTTTATAAAATTGATCGCTTAGAAAGAATGGCTGAAAAAATTGATGAATTTTCTGATAACTGCGAGCAATGTAATGCTTTTAAAACTGACATTGAAGATATCTCAAAAAAATTATCTACATATCTTGCCGGAAGCCCTTCATTACGCTCAGAATACGAGAAAAGAAATGAAAAAATAGTGAAACATTTACAGAAAAAACATAACTTATCATATAAAGAGTATTATACTTCATCTTATTCTTTTATAGGTATAATATCCGGTTCTGCTTTTTTTGGAGCTATTATGTGGTTCATAAATCCTAATTTTATTGTTCCAACAATATTAATGGGTTTCACAATAGGAATAATTATTGGAAGAATTATGGGAAAGAAAAAAGACAAAAAGCAAGAAAAAAACGGATTAATTTTATAAATTCAATAAAATAATATTTTAAACATAGATTAAAATAGAATTTTATAAATTTGTAAAATATACAAAACATAAAATTTTATTAATAAAAAAATAAAAAAATGAAATACACCTTTAATATAGCAATCATTTTATTTGCATTTCTATTTTCGTGCAAAACAGATACAACAAACAATACTAAATACAATTATCCGGAAACAATGAAAGATTCAACAGTTGATGAATATTTTGGAACAAAAGTACCCGATCCATATTCTTGGTTAGAAGATGACAATTCTGAACAAACAAAAGCATGGGTAAAAGCACAAAATGAATTTACTTTTGCATATCTAAATAAAATTCCTTTTAAAGATAAAATAAAAAAACGTTTAGAAGAAATTTGGGATTATGAAAAATTATCTGCTCCTACCAAAAGAGGAAATTATTATTACTTCTACAAAAATGATGGTTTGCAAAATCAATATGTTTTATACAGAACAAAAGAACTTGGAAAAGATGAAGAAGTTTTTCTAGACCCAAATACTTTTTCGAAAGACGGTACTGTTTCAATGAGTGGAGCAAGTTTTACAAAAGATGCTTCAATAGTAGCATACCAAATTTCGGAAGGTGGTTCCGATTGGAGAAAAGTAATAATTTTAGATACTGAAAACAAAAAACAAATTGAAGACACATTGGTTGACATAAAATTTAGTGGTATTGCTTGGAAAGGAAACGAAGGGTTTTATTACAGCAGTTACGACAAACCAAAAGAAGGAAGTGCACTTTCAGGCTTAACACAATATCATAAGTTATTTTTTCATAAACTAGGAACAGCACAAAAAGATGATGAGTTAATATTTGGAGGAGCAAAGCAAAAAAGAAGATATATTGGTGCTTACTTAACAGAAGACCAAAGATATTTAGTAATTTCCGCTGCCGAAAGCACAAGCGGTAACGAACTGTACATAAAAGACTTAACAATAGAAAATAGCAAGATAATTCCTATAATGAAAGGTTATGATACGGATTTAGATGTTATAGATAATCAGGGAACAAAATTGCTAATAAATACAAATTACAAAGCACCAAATAACAAACTTATTGAAGTTGATGCCTCAGCTCCTCAAGTTGAAAACTGGAAAGACATAATCCCTGAAACAGAAAACGTTTTATCAATAAATACAGGAGGAGGCTTCCTTTTTGCTTCATATATGGTTGATGTTAAATCAAAAGTAATTCAATATGATTATTCAGGAAAAAAAATAAGAGAAATTGAATTACCTGCAATTGGAACAACCTATGGTTTCAGTGCAAAAAAAGAAGACAAAGAACTATACTATATATTTACCTCATTTACTTATCCTTCAACAATCTTTAAATATAATATTGAAAAAGGAACATCAGAGTTGTATTGGAAACCAAACATTACATTTAATCCTGATGATTTTGAAACAAAACAAGTTTTCTACAAAAGTAAAGACGGAACAAAAGTGCCTATGTTTATAGTGTATAAAAAAGGTATTGAACTCAACGGAAAAAACCCAACTTATTTGTACGCATATGGAGGATTTAACATCAGTTTAAAACCAGGTTTTGATTTAAGAAAATTAGTTTGGTTAGAAAATGGAGGAATTTATGCACAACCAAATTTACGTGGAGGTGGCGAATATGGTGAAAAATGGCATAAAGCAGGAACAAAAATGCAAAAGCAAAACGTTTTTGATGATTTTATTGCTGCCGCTGAATATTTATTTAAAGAAAAATATACATCAAGCGATTATCTTGCTATTGCTGGAGGCTCAAATGGTGGTTTATTAATTGGAGCAACTATGACTCAACGTCCCGATTTGGCAAAAGTAGCATTCCCAGCAGTAGGAGTTATGGATATGCTAAAATACCACAAATTTACATCTGGCGCTGGTTGGGCAAGCGATTATGGAACTTCTGAAGATTCCGAAGAAATGTTTAAATACCTCTATAAATACTCTCCTGTTCATGCAATAAAAGAAGGGCTAAACTATCCAGCAACTATGGTAACTACCGCAGACCACGACGACAGAGTTGTGCCGGCACATTCTTTTAAATTTATTGCAAATTTACAAGCAAAAGCAAAAAGCAAAAATCCTCTTTTAATTAGGATTGAAACAAATGCCGGACACGGTGCTGGAACACCTACGTCTAAACAAATTGAGCAAGTTGCAGACAGATATGCTTTTGCTTGGTATAATATGGGAATTAATCCATTTGAATAATTATTAATTTTAAAAACTAAACCTGACTTGTTTTAAAACTTGTCAGGTTTTTTATTTGGAAAATATTAAGAATTTTAAAATAAAATCTTAAATTTACACACTTATAGCCACTTTTTTTATCTGAATAAATCATGAAACACTCATGACAAATACTCAGACACTTATTGGAATGGCAATAAACTAGCACATTAATATCTTGCAGAAAAAGCTAAGAATTTCTAAGTGCAAAGTAAAAAAAATATTGAAAATATAAACACTCATGCAATTTGTTTAATACCAATTAATTATACAAATTAAGACAAATGAACTACCTAATAACTATTTATACAATATATTTCTGTTTATTCTTTTCTATAAAAAATAGTTATAGTCAAAATATTGATTTTAAATACCCAAAAACTTTTAAAGATACTACAAAAGAAGAATATTTTGGAACAAATGTACCCGATCCATATTCTTGGTTAGAAGACGACAAGTCCCAGAAAACAAAAAAATGGGTAAATTCTCAAAATAATTTAACTTTTTCCTACCTAAATAAAATTCCTTTTAGGAATAAAATAAAAAAAAGACTTGAAGATATTTGGAATTATGAAAAAGTACAGGCTCCGGTAAAAATTGGTGAATATTTTTATTTCTATAAAAATAATGGTTTACAAAATCAAAATGTTTTATATCGTTCTAAAGAACTTGGCAATGATATTGAAGTTTTTATAGACCCAAATACATTTTCAAAAGATGGAACAGTTTCAATGAAATCTACAAGTTTTTCTTATGACGGCTCATTAATGGCATACCAAATTTCTGAAAAAGGCTCAGACCAAATGAAAGTTGTTATTTTAGATATTAAAACTAAAAAGCAAGTTGACGACACCCTAAAAAACATAAAATTCAGTAATATTTCATGGAAAGGAAATGAAGGTTTTTATTACAGTAGCTATTACAATCCAAATAATTACAATACTTTTTCAAACTCATCAAAATATCATAAATTATATTTCCATAGAATTGGAAGCTCCCAAAAAAACGACAAACTTATTTTTGATGGAAATAAAAAAAAAATAAGATATATTAGAGCCTACTTAACAGAAGATCAAAGATTTCTCGTTATAAATGTACGGAAAAGAATTTCCGGAAACAAACTATATATCAGAGATTTACATTATCCTAATAGCAAATTAATTCCTTTGATTCAAAATTTCGACAATGATGTTGTTATTATTGACAATCAAGATACAAGATTGTTGATTTACACAAATTATAATTCCCCAAATTACAGACTTATTGAAGTTGATGCAAATGCAGCTTCAATTAATAATTGGAAAGATGTTATTCCCGAAACAAATAATGTATTGAGTATATCAAAAGCAGGAGGGTACCTTTTTGCAACATATTTGATTGATGTTAAATCAAAAGTTATTCAATATGATTATAAGGGAGAAAAAATTAGAAACATAAAATTACCGGCACCAGGTACTGTAAAAGGGTTTAATGCCAAAAAAGATGAACAATTTTTATATTATACATTTACATCTTATACATACCCTTCAACAATTTTTAAATATAATATTGAAAATGGATTAACTGAAATGTTTTGGAAACCAAATATTGATTTTAATCCGGAAAATTATATAACAAAACAAGTTTTTGTTAATAGCAAAGATGGAACTAAAATACCTATGTTTATTGTTCATAAAAAAGGAATAAAACTTAACGGAAAAAATCCTACATATTTATTTGGCTATGGAGGTTTCAATATAAGTTTAAAACCTTCATTTATAACTCAAAATATTGTTTGGTTAGAAAATGGAGGAATTTATGCCGAAGCAAACCTTAGAGGAGGAGGAGAATATGGAAGAGAATGGCATAAAGCAGGAACAAAAATGCAAAAGCAAAACGTTTTTGATGATTTTTTTGCAGTTGCTGAATTTTTAATAGAAAAAAAATATACATCTAATAATTTTCTTGCAATTGCAGGACCCTCAAATGGAGGTTTATTAATTGGAGCAACAATAACCCAAAGACCAAAATTAGCTAAAGTTGCATTGCCTTCTGTTGGAATATTAGATATGTTAAAATATCATAATTATACCGGAGGTGCTGGTTGGGCAAGTGAATATGGCACATCTGAAGAATCTGATAAAATGTTCAAATATCTTTTAAAATATTCCCCTGTTCATTCGGTAAAAGATGGAATTGATTATCCTGCTACACTAATTTTAACAGCAGACCACGACGATAGAGTTGTTCCTGCACATTCTTTTAAATTTGCGGCTGAATTACAAGCAAAAGCAAAAACTAACAACCCAATTTTAATTAGAATTGAATCAAATGCAGGACATGGTGCAGGAGGCGGAACTCCAACATCTAAAATAATTCAACAAATTGCCGACAAATATGCATTTACATGGTATAACATGGGAATAAATCCGTTTGAGAACTAGTAAAAAAAATAATCACAGTATAAAAATGAATAACAATTTCATAGTAATTGAAGGAAATATTGGTGCAGGAAAAACAACATTAGCTAATAAATTTGCAAATGAATATAATGCTCAATTCATTCCCGAAGATTTTGCAGAAAACCCCTTCTTACCAAAATTTTACAAAAACCCTGAAAAATATTCATTCCCGCTAGAACTTTCTTTTCTGGCAGATAGGTTTCATCAATTAAATAAAGAAATTAGAAATAGAAATTTATTCAAATCATTTGTAATCTCTGATTATTATTTTACTAAATCATTAATTTTTGCAAGAAATACATTATCGGAAGACGAGTACAGTTTATATCGCAGAATTTTTGATATAATATATACTTCACTTCCAAAGCCGGATTTATATGTTTATTTATATCTTGATATTCATAATTTAATGAAAAACATAAAAAGACGAGGAAGAAACTATGAAAAAGATATAAAACCAGAATATCTTGATAAAATACAAAAAGGATATTTTGAATACATGAAACAGCACAGAGAAAAATATAAATTCCTAGTTATTGATACAAATAAAATTGATTTTGTAAAAAATATTTCAGATTTTGAAAAAATTAAAGATGTCATTTTAAATAAAGAATACAAAACAGGAATAAACAGAGTAATTATTTAAGAACCAATTATTTACAACTCAAACAACTACCTTATTCCTTAACAAACTTTTAACTCTTTTAGAATATGAAAATTATGATATTTGCAGCAGGTCTTGGAACAAGACTCAAACATCTAACTAAGAACTCTCCAAAAGCACTCGTAAAATTAAATGGTAAACCAATTTTAGAACATTTAATACTAAACTTAAAATTGCAAGGTTTTAATAATTTTGTTATAAATGTGCATCATTTTGCAGACCAAATTGAAAATTTCCTCAAAAAGAATAACAATTTCAACTCTAATATATACATTTCTGACGAAAGAGAAAAACTCTTAGAAACCGGAGGTGGTCTCCTGAAAGCTAAAGAATTTCTTTTAGATTCAAAAGAATTTATATTATATAATGCTGATATTTTTTCTGATATTAATCTTAAAAAATTAATTTCGGCACATAAAAAAAACAATGCCTTAGTAACTCTTGCCGTCCAAAATAGAGATACTTCAAGGAAGTTATTATTTAATGAAAACAATGAGCTTTGCCAATGGAAAAATTTTCAAACAAACGAAGTTAAAATTGCAAAAAAAACTAACAGCAAGTTAATAGCATGGGCTTTTTCAGGAATTCATATTGTTAATAATCAAATATTTAATGAGATAACCGAAAAAGGGAAATTTTCAATTATAGATTTATATTTACGATTAGCTGAAAAGCATAAAATATCAGCATATAAAACAGAACATTCTTACTGGTTCGACATTGGAAAACCGGAAAATTTAAGTGAAGCAGAAAATTATGTTCTAAAACATGCAACTAAATAAAAAAAAATAATCTTAATACTAAATAAACATAAAACAAAATGAACAAATTAAAAATAATTATTTTAACAACTTTAATACTTATTTCAGCTAGTATTTATTCCCAAAACAATTCTAAAATTTCAAATAAACTCCAAAACTTATTTGATACAAAGAATAAATCTGAATATTCAGTCTTTATATTTTATAAAGATAAAGGAAATAATTTAGCAAAAAAAATGGTTGATGTTGAAAAATTATTACCTTCAAATGCAATAAAAAGAAGAAAAAAGCTAATGAAAAACAAAAGTTCAGTAGCAACATTCTATGATATACCCTTAAACAAATATTATTTTGATGAAACCAAAAAATACATAAACAAACTAAGACATAAATTAAAATGGCTAAATGCAATTTCTGCAGAAGTTTCCGAAGAAAACATAAAAAAAATTGCAAACTTATCCTTTGTAAAAAAAATTGATATTGTTAGGAAAGGAACAATAAACAGGAAAAACAATAATATTGATTTCTCAAAGAATATAATGTACAATCCTTTTATAAAATCACCTAAAAACTCAAAATATAATTTAAACTACGGATCTTCATTAACTCAACTGGAACAAATTAACGTTCCTATTATTCATGATATGGGCTATGACGGTTCAGGCGTAATTATTTGTGTAATGGATGCCGGATTTAATAATCTTGAACATCCTACTTTTAACAATATGAACATAATAGGGCAATATGATTTTGTGAATGATGACGCAAATGTTGACGACGAAGGAGACATGGGAACAGGAAATCACGGAACAATGACATTAAGTACAATTGGAGGTTTTCAACAAAACCAATTAATAGGTCCTGCATATGGAGCAAACTTTATTCTTGCAAAAACAGAGAACACAGATTCAGAAACAACAATAGAAGAAGACAATTGGGTAGCTGCCATGCAATGGGCTGAAGACAATTATGGGCCTGATGTAACTTCAACTTCTCTTGGATACATTTATTTTGACGACGGAACAGGTTATGATGCTTCTGAATTAGACGGAAATACTGCAACAATTACAATAGGTGCAGATATTGCTGCAAGTCTTGGAATTTTAGTTGTTAATTCAGCAGGAAATTCAGGAAGCGGAGTAACTACTATTGGAGCACCAGCTGATGGAGATAGTGTTCTTGCAGTTGGAGCTGTATATGCTGATAATAGCAGAACATATTTCAGTTCAGTAGGACCAACAGGAGACGGAAGAATAAAACCGGATGTTATGGCTATGGGCTCAAATGTTTATGTTGCAGAAGCTCCTTCAGGAAGTGGTTATACCACAGCAGATGGAACTTCTTTTTCTTGCCCTTTAACAGGTGGAGCTGCTGCACTACTTATTCAAATGGTTCCAACAGCAAACAATATGGAAATAATTGAAGCAATGAAAATGACTGCAAATAATTCTAGTTCTCCAAATAATGAATATGGTTGGGGAATTATTAATGTTAAAGATGCTTATGAATATTTTGTTCCTTCTATTAATCATTCTCCATTATCGGACACAGAAAATTCTTATGGACCATACCACATTACTGTTAACATAATTAGTCGTTCAGATTTAATTTTAAATGAACAGAAATTATTTTGGAGAAGAAATAACGGTGCTTGGCAAACTGTAATTATGAGTTCTTCTAAAGAAAGCGGAACTTTTTCAGCAGACATTCCAGGAGATGGAACAAATGCAAATTATGATTATTATTTTACAGCCCAAAATACTATTACTACTAGAACTTTACCGGAAAATGCACCATCATCATTTTTTAGTTTTTCAATAATAACTGATAATACTTTTCCCATTATAAATCACTCTGCAATAGCAGAATACTATAAAAATCTTTTTCCGGTAGCACAAATAAATGCAGAAATAACAGATAATACAGGCATTAATTTACAAGATAGTTATGTTGAATGGCTTATTAATAATAATCCTCAATCAAATTTTAATTTTACTTTAACAGAAGGGAATAACTATAGTGCTAGTTTTCCAAATACACCCATCAATATTGGTGATATTATAAAATATAAAATAATTGCAACAGACAATGCAAATTCACCTCATACTACTTATTACCCTACAAGCGGATACAATGAATTTACAATAACCGACCGTATAAGTTTTGAACAAAACCAATTTAGTCATAATTGGATTTTCTCAGGAGACGAAAACTGGTTTATAACAAACACGGAACACCAAGACGGAAGTTTTTCAGCAAAATCAGGAAATATTAATAATAATCAAGAATCAGTAATTTCAATAACTTTTTCTTGTAATGAACCGGGGCAAGTTTCATTCTTTAAAAAAGTATCTTGCGAAGACGGCAGTTCCAATAATTGGGATTTTTTAAAATTCTCAATAGATGGCGTGGAAAAAGGAAGATGGGATGGCGAAGTATCTTGGAGTTCAGAAAATTATAATATTAATGCAGGTGAACATATACTAAAATGGTCTTATGAAAAAGATGTTAGCATTTCTACCGGAGATGACTGTGCATGGATTGATAATATAACATTACCTGAAAGTAGTGTTAATATTAGAACCTTAAAATCAAGAAATTTTAACCTATTTCCTAATCCTGCAAATGAATATATTACTTTAGATTTTAAAAATGAACAAGAAAATTCTAATATCGAAATATACAATCAAACAGGAAAATTGATTAGAATTATCAATTCATATAAAAACAAAAGTACTATTGATGTTTCAAATTTTTCTTCCGGAATATATTTATGTAAACTTATAAATAAAAATTCTGTTGAATTTGTTAAGTTTATAATTTCCAGATAAATCTAATATTTTGTGATAAAAGTTACAGACAAAAAAGAATAATTTAAATACTTTTATACAAATTTAAAAAATAAAAAATGAAAAGGAAATTAGTAATTACAACAATATCTTTATTTTTATATAGCATACTTCTTTCTCAAAACTGGAAACAAAATTTGCCTAGAAAAGAAAAAAAAGAATTAACATTTTTTGATTATCAAAAAGCATTTTATGAATATTGGGATAATTATAATGTAATTTCTGGTAAATATATTGATAAAAATGGTAAAGAAGTTAAAGCAGAAGGTTATAAAAATTTTAAAAGATGGGAATATTTTTGGGAATCAAGAATAGACTTAAAAACAGGAAAACTTCAAAAAGATAAATATTTTGAAGAGTTAAAAACATATAAAAAACAACTCAATGCAAACAAATCTCGTTTTGCATGGACATCATTAGGACCCAGTTCAACTGGTGGAGGATACGCCGGTATTGGAAGAGTTGCAACAATAGCATTTCATCCTAATGACAATAATTATTTTTGGATTGGAGCACCCGCAGGAGGTCTTTGGAAAACTACTGACGGAGGAAATAATTGGACACCCTTAACTGAAAACAATGAAGTACAAGGAGTTAGTGCAATTGCAATTCCTTCTGATTTTTCAAGCTCTCAAACAATTTATATAGGAACAGGAGATAGAGATGCTTTTGATAATAATAGTATAGGTATCTTAAAATCTACTGACGCAGGGTTAAGTTGGCAAACAACCGGTTTAGTTTTTCAGGCAAAAGATAGTGAAGTTATAAATGCAATGCTTATTTCTCCAACTGATAATAATAATATATTTGCTGCAACATCAAACGGCTTATATATCTCATTGGATGCAGGTAACAATTGGACTTTAACTTCAAATATTGAGTTTATAGACATCGAATTTAAACCAAATAACTCTAATATCATATACGCTTCAACTAGAAGTGGAAAAGTATATAAATCTTCTGATACTGGAAATAACTGGACTGAGATTTTAAATACAAATGGTGGAAACCGAGTAGAAATTGCAGTTAGTTCTGATGCCCCTGAAAGGTTATATGTTTTAGGTGCAAATTCAGCTAATGGGCTTAAAGGAATTTGGAGATCATACGACAGTGGAGATAATTTTAATTTAGTCTTTTCTGGTGCAATATTAAACTGGTCAACAACAGGCACAGGAGAAAACAATGGGCAAGCCTGGTATGATTTAGCTTTTGATGCAAATCCTTTAGATGCTAATAATCTTTATGTAGGAGGTGTTAACTCTTGGAAATCAATAGATGGAGGTGATTCATGGACTTTAGCTAATCATTGGTATGGAGGTGGAGGAGTACAAGATGTTCATGCAGACAAACATTTTTTTAAATTCATTCCCAATACTTCTATTTTATTTGAATGTAATGATGGAGGAATATATAAAACAAACAATGGTACAAACTGGACACACCTTGCTAATGGCTTGTCAATTAGTCAAATGTACGGATTAAGTACTGCACAGTCTCACCCTAACATGACAATAACAGGCTTGCAAGATAATGGCACAAAAGCTATATTAGGAGATGGTAATTGGTATGATGTAATGGGTGGAGATGGAATGAAAAGTTTAATTGACTTTACAAATGAACAAATTCAATATGGAAGCTCACAGTATGGGAATATTAAAAGAACTAATAATGCTTGGGCATCTTCTGTATGGATTACACCACCCGAAAATGATAATGGTCCTTGGGTTACGCAATATGTTTTAGACCCAAATAATAATAATACATTATACGTAGGACGAAATTCTCTATGGAAAAGCAATAATAAAGGAGATTCTTATGAAAACATAGGAAATTATGGTAACCTAAAAAGCATCGCAGTTGCACCTTCTAATTCAAATATAATTTATATTGCATCTGCTACTATAATTCGTAAAAGTATCAATAGTGGTGCATCTTGGAACTCAATAACATCAGGATTACCTACAGGCTCAAATGTTATAAATGATATTGCAATAAAACACAACGACAACTCTGTTTTATGGGTTGCTTTAGGAGAATACACAGCAGATGGAGTATATCAATCAACAGACGGTGGAGAATCTTGGACAAATATTTCATCTGGTTTACCCGAAATCCCAGTTAATACAATAATCCAAAATAAATTTGAGACCAATGAAACTCAATTATTTGCAGGAACTGACTTTGGTGTTTATATTAAAAATGGAAATGATGATTGGATACTTTACGGTACAAATATGCCTAAGGTAGTAGTATCGGAACTTGATATTTATTATGATAATAATACACCATCAAATAGTAGACTAAGAGCTGCTACATACGGAAGAGGACTATGGGAAATACCTCTTGAACTTTCTGGAAATTTTGTCCCATATATTACTTCTTCAGCTGCATCAAATATTACAGAAAATAGTGCAACAGCAGAAGGTGAGATTATAAATAATTATGGTTTTAATATTCTTGAGAGCGGTATTGTTATTAGTGCTGAACCTAATCCTTTATTAGGAAAACCCGGAGTGTCTGTTTTCCAAACATCGCCAACAGTTACAGGTGGAACTTTTAGCATTAATTTGTCATCTCTATCATCAGGAACAAGATATTATTACAAAGCATATGCTATAAATCAAAACGGTACTGGTTATGGAAATGAAATAATTTTCAATACTAATTGTTCTATAATTCAATCTGTTCCATATAATCAAGATTTTGAGAATTTTGGTATGATGCCTCTATGTTGGAGTGAGGAAATTCTTAATGGTTCTAATGTTCATTGGACATTTGGAGAATTACCTATTTATTTCTCTCATGCCGGACAATATTGTGCTTATGTTGATAATAATACAATTGCAGATGATAAAACTTTATTAATTATGCCTGTTTATGATTTTTCTGCATATTCAAATTTACATATATCTTTTTGGCATATTCAAGCGCCAATATTTTCTTTTCAAGATGAATTAAAAGTATTATATAAGAATGATTATAATGATACTTGGAATGAAATTGCTTATTATTCTAATGCAGTTAACGAATGGACTCAAAAAAACATTAACTTACCAAACTTATCATCAACATATTATATTGCATTTGAAGCAAATGAAAAAAGAGGAAAAGGAGTAGGTATAGATGATATTACTATAAGTGAAGGATTAGTAGATATTCAGCAAATTGAAACTGACGATATAAAAATATATCCAAATCCTTCAAAAGAAATTTTCAATATATCATTAAGTAATTCCCAATTAATAAAATCATTAATTTCAATAAACATTACTGATATTACCGGAAAGCAAATTAAAAGTTTTACTGCAAATAAACTAAATAATAAAATTGAATTAAAAATACAATCTTCAAAAAAAGGTTTTTACTTTATTAATCTAATTTTTGAAAACAAAACGTATTCTTATAAAATTATTATGATTTAAAAAATAATTTTTTTAAAACTAGTGATAAAAGTTACCTACACACTTCTACATATATTTTAATTTTGCAGTATTATTAACATTAAAAAACAAATTATAATGAAAAAAAATGTAGGAAAAACAGATAAGATTATTAGAATTATTATTGCAATTGTTTTAGTAGCACTATACTTTACAAATGTTGTAAGTGGAACATTAGGAATTATTTTTCTTGTAGCTGCCGGAGTTTCAGTTGCAACTGCTTTAATTAATTTCTGCGGACTATATACTATTTTAGGTATAAACACTTGTAAAATAAAAAATTAACTCAAAAATTTAATGTATTGTTTTTAAAGCATCCTTATTTTTAGGATGCT
>CAMZKV010000050.1 GCA_947311445.1 uncultured Chlorobiota bacterium
GCAGAATATATTAAAACAACTTCAAGCCAACTTCAAACATCCGAAGAAATTTTATATGAAGAAATTAGAAAAATATTAGGAAAAAAGTATGGAGATTTAAAACAGAGAAAATTTAACCAACAAAAAAACACAAAAAAAGAGAATTGTTTGCTCCCGGTAGAAACTACAGGAATTTTTTCAAAACAAAATGAAAAGGAAATAATTTATTATTTGCTTAATTTCGGAAAAGAAATAATATCTAAAGATGAAGATGCAAACATTGAAGTTTCTGTTGCAGAGTATATTATAAGTGAAATTAAAAACGAGAACTTAGAGTTTAAAAATTTATTGTATAAAGACATATTTGAAACATATGAACAGTTTTTAAAAAGTAATAACGAATTTGTAAGTAAATATTTTCTAACCCATTCTAATGAAAAAATAAGCTCTGTTGTTTCAGAATTACTAAGTCCTAAAAAAGAACTTAGTAAATTATGGAAAAAAAGGGGAGGTTCAACTGAAATGCCCGAGCAAAAACTTAATGAATCGGTGCCGGATGCTATTGAAAACTTTAAGCTTCAAATTGTTTTAAGAAAAGCTAAACAAATTAAAAAACAAATTTCAGATTTAAAACCAGAGGAATATTCAGAAAAACTAAACCCATTATTAGAAACTCTAAAAAAAATGGATAATTTTAAAATAGAACTTACAAGATATACGGAAAAACTTGCTTTATTGTAAAAAAAAGAGCCTGAAACCTTCAAGCTCTTTTTTAAATTTTCATTACAGGCTATAACTCAGGAATTCTTAAAACTTGCCCAGGGTAAATTAAATTTACATCTTTAAGCATTGGCTTATTTGCTTCAAAAATTGCATTGTATTTCATTGCATCACCATACATTTCTTTTGAAATTTTACTTAAAGAATCTCCACTTTTAACAGTGTAAAATCTTGACTCAACTTCTGGTTCGGCAGTTTCTTTAACAGACATAAAATCTTCAACTTCCGCAATTCCTTTAACGTTTCCTACTGTTAAAACAATTTTTTCTTTCACTTTTAGTTGTTCAACAACTCCCCAAACTGCAGCTTTTTCTTCTTTAACCTCAATTCGTAATCCTTCAACACCTAAGTCATATTTGTTTATTAAATCTGTCATTAATTTTGCTTTCGCATCGTCGCTCATTCCGGTACTTTTTTCTCCGGAACTTTTCATAAATGAAAATAATCCCATAATTTATTTTGATTTTGTTAAAAATAAAAACCCAAAGATACATAAAAAAAATAAAAATAAAAACTAGCAATGCTTTACAATCTCTAAACTTTCAATAAAAATATATATCTTTGCTTTTTGAAATATTAAGAGAAAAATATACTCCAATATAAAATGGCAACGAAAAAAAGAACAAAAGCAAATAAAACTAATAAAAAAATATCTCTAAAAAAAAGAGTAAATAAAAAGTTTCAAGATAAAAAATTTAGAACATATTGGGGTACGTTTTTTATACTTCTAGCTATTCTTTTATTAATTTCATTTATTTCTTCACTCTCAACATGGAAAGACGACCAAGACATCATTGATTTAAATTGGTTTGATTATTTATTTAATTCATCTATAAATTCAGAAAATATTGTTGGGAAAATTGGAGCATTGCTATCTCACCTATTCATGTATAACTGGTTTGGTTTGGCATCTTTTTCTTTCACACTTTTATTTTTTGTTTTAGGGCTTAAAATTTTAAAAGTATATAAAAAAAGAATCTTACCAATCATTAAAAATGTATTTTTCTTAGTTTTTTGGGTTTCAATCTTTTCGGCACTTTTGTTCAGTAACTCATCAAACGATATTCTATACGGAAAGTTTGGCTTTGAAGCACACAAATGGTTGAAATCTATTCTTGGAGTTTTTGGAGAAACAACAGTTCTTGTAATTTCTTTATTAGCCTTTTTAGCAATTGTTATTGATGGCTTTAGTAATAAAATTAAATCAATACTAGAACCAATATTTAATAAGAAAAAAATATCTGAAAAAATTAGTAAGATAAAAGAAAATATAATTCTGGAAAAAACTGACTATTTTGATAAAGAAGAAAAATCGAAAAATAAAAAGACTCAAAATAATGAAAAAACACAAGAAAAAGATGGTGCAATAATATTCGATTTAGATGAAGAAGATGAAGAAAAGCAAATAACAAAAAAGAGAAACTATAAACTATTAGATGATGGAAAAAAAATTGAAAATGAAGATGATTTATCATTTGAAATAAATAAAAAAAGAGAAGACTATACTTCGGAATTTGACGAAGACAAAGCCACATCAAATAAAGAAGAAGTTGAAAAAGATGAATTTCAACATTTTCCGGAAAATCAAACTAGGAGAATTGAAGTTGGAGAATTAGTTTTAGATGTTACTCAAAACCAAGATATTTTATCGGAAAAAATTCCAATGAAGGAGTTTACTAATTACGATCCTACATTAGATTTGTCAAATTATGAACTGCCCGGCATTGATCTTCTTGAAGATCATAAAGCAGGAAACCCCGAAGTAACAAAAGATGAATTAATCAGAAATAAAAATAAAATTGTTGAAACCTTAAAGCATTATAAGATTGAAATTCAGAAAATTAAGGCTACAATTGGACCAACTCTTACTCTTTATGAAATAGTTCCTGCCCCTGGAGTAAGAATTTCTAAAATTAGAAACTTAGAAGATGATATTGCTTTGAGCCTTGCCGCATACGGAATAAGAATTATTGCTCCTATGCCCGGAAGAGGAACAATTGGGATTGAAGTTCCTAATGAAAAACCTGATATTGTTTCTTTTAGGTCTGTTATAAAATCAGCAGCTTTTCAAGAATCTAAAATGGAATTGCCAATTGCACTAGGGAAAACAATTTCAAATGAATCTTATGTTGTTGATTTAGTTAAGATGCCTCACATGCTTGTTGCCGGAGCTACCGGACAAGGAAAATCCGTTGGACTAAATGCGATAATTGCATCAATTTTATATAAAAAACACCCAGCACAAGTTAAATTTGTTCTAGTTGACCCCAAAAAGGTTGAACTTACACTATATGAAAGATTAGAAAACCATTTTCTTGCCACATTGCCAGATTCAAAAGAACCAATAATAACTGACAATCAGGAAGTTATACACACCGTAGGCTCATTAAATATTGAAATGGACAATAGATACCAACTACTAAAAAAAGCCAAAACAAGGAATATAAAAGAATATAATGCAAAATTTATCTCTCGTCAACTAAACCCTGAAAACGGGCATCAATATTTGCCTTATATTGTATTGGTAATAGATGAATTTGCCGACCTAATTATGACAGCAGGAAAAGAAATTGAGCTTCCAATAGCCCGTTTAGCACAGCTTGCAAGAGCAATAGGGATACACCTAATTGTTGCAACACAAAGACCATCAACAAATATAATTACAGGAGTTATAAAAGCAAATTTCCCAGCAAGGGTAGCTTTTAGAGTAGCTTCAATGGTTGATTCTCGAACAATTTTGGATAGTCCGGGAGCTAATCGCCTAATAGGACGAGGAGATATGTTAATAACTCAAGGGAGTGATATGGTGCGTTTGCAATGTGCATTTATTGACACTCCCGAGCTAGACGAAATAACAAAGTTTATAGAAAAACAACAATCCTATCCAATGCCTTTCTTATTACCTGAGCCAGAAACAGACTCCGAAGACGAACCGGGAGCTGTGGATTTACACAATAGAGATGAACTTTTTGAGGAAGCAGCAAGAATTTTAGTAATAAATCAATCCGGTTCTACCTCAATGATACAGAGAAAACTTGCAATTGGATACAACAGAGCCGGTAGAATAGTTGATCAACTTGAAGCAGCAGGAATTGTTGGTCCAGCAAAAGGAAGCAAACCAAGAGATGTTTATATTATGGACGAATACTCCCTACAAACATTATTAGACTCTTTACCATAATCAATACCATAATAACAAATCGGCACATTTTTTGTTTTAATATATTAAATTTTTGAAAATGAAATATATTTTTCTATTTATATCTATTCTATTAACTATAACATACTCTTCTTATTCTCAAATTGAATTGACTAAAGACCCTCAGGCAAAAAAAATATTAGATGCAGTATCTAAACAAATTGAATCCTATAACAGTCTTAGAATAAAATTTGATTATATAATTGAGAACAAACAAAATAATTTCAAACAAACACATAAAGGCTATGCCTTTTTACAAGGGGAAAAGTATAAAATTATTATACCAACAATTGAAATCTTTTCTGATGGAGATAATGTTTGGACATATTCAAAGGAAAGCAATGAAATAACAATTACTAAAGTTGTAAACGATGAAGAATCAATTTATAATCCGGCAAAACTTTTCAATTTATATAAAAACGGCTATAAATACTTACTGATTGGCGAAGAAAAAATTGAAAATGTAAAATATAGTGTAATTGATTTATTTCCTGAAAACTTGTCGGAAAGTTTATATTCAAAAATTAGAATTAAAATAAAAAAAGCAACAAATGAAATTTTTGTTATTGATACATATGGTAAATCAGGATTAAATAACTATCTTACAATAAAAGAAAACAAGCCGAACATTAAAGTAACAGAACAAATGTTTAATTTTGATAAATCCAAATATCCTGACGATATTGAGATAATAGATATGAGATTTTAATTTAATAAACTAAAATATTAAAAAAAAATAACTATATTTGTAGTCCCCAATAAACAAGTATTATGAGTAACACAAAAGTTTTAATAGTTGAAGATGACGGTATGTTGTGTACTGTTTTTGAAATGTTTCTTGAAGAATTAGAATATGTTCATTGTGGTACTGTTCCATCAAGCGAAGAAGCCTTGGCTGTTTGTGAAACTAATAAACCCGATTTAGTTTTAATGGATATTCATCTAGAAGGTAATCTTGACGGGATTGAGCTTGCTAAAATTATACTAGAAAGATATAACATTCCAATTATATACATATCCGGCGATAGTGATGTTAGTACCGTAAAAAGAGCCGTTTTAAGAAATACATATGGGTTCATGACAAAACCGGTATATAAAAACAGCTTACAGTTAAATATAGAATTTGCTCTTTTAAAGCACAATCTACTTAATAAATAAATTAATTGCCTCTGTCATGCAATTTAAACGACAACTAATTTTTTTAGTTTCATTCTTCTTTTTTTTGGTTTTTAAACCTTGCTTCTCCCAAACAGAAAACAATTACCAAACTAAGTTTGTAAACTTATTGAAAAATAAGGAGATTCACAAACACATAAACACACCCTACACCGGAATTATTGGGTTTTATAAAAAATATATATCGACTCAAGATTATGGAAGTTGTCCATATTCGCTTTCTTGTTCTATATATTCTAAAAATGCTATTGAAAAGTATGGAGTAGTAGCAGGAACAATAATGGCTTTCGACAGACTATCAAGATGCAACAGAAATAGTGAAAATAAGTATGAACACACTATGCAAAATAAAATCATTGACAAACCATAATTAAGATGAAAGTTCGAAAAATATCTGCAAATTATATTTTTACAGGAAAAAAAGTTCTAAAAAAAGCTATTATTGAACTTGAAGAGACAGGAAAAATACTTAATGTAATTGATACAAAAGGGAACTTGCAAGAAGAAGAATCTCTTGAGTTTTATTCAGGTGTAATTGTTCCGGGATTTATAAATGCACATTGCCATTTAGAATTATCCCATATGAAAGGATTAATTGATAACCAAACAGTACAAGCTTTACCCGGTTTTATTGATGAAATTATAAGCAAAAGAAATTTTCCTGACGATCTACAAGAAAAAATTCAAAAAGCAGATTTTGAAATGCAAAAAAATGGAATAGTTGCTGTTGGAGACATTTCAAATACTGATGATAGTTTTAATATAAAAAAAAACAGTAAAATTTATTACCACACTTTCGTAGAAACTTTCACAATAAACAATCAAAAATCTGATGAGGCTTTTGAAAGTGCAAAAATAAATCTGAAAAAATTAAATACTTTGGGCTTAAAAGGAACCATTGTTCCTCATGCGTCATACTCAGTTCCTGATAAGCTATATTCAAAAATTGAAAATTTTGATAAAGAAAATTTAAAAATAATATCTGTTCATAACCAAGAAACAACAAGTGAAGATGAAGCAATTAAATCAAAAACAGGTGCACTTGCCGAAGTTCTACAAAACAAAGGTTTTGAACTTTCCGACTTTTCTTACAAAGGAAAAAATGCAATAGAAAATTCTTTGGCACACCAAAACCAGAACAATAATATATTGTTGATACACAACACCTTCACAAGCAAAGAGAATGTTAAATTTGCCGAAAAGTTTTCCCAAAATATTTATTGGGTTTTTTGCCCACTATCAAATTTATATATTGAAAACACACTTCCTAATGTGCCAATTTTTTTTAATAATGATATAAAAACTTGCATTGGAACAGACAGCTATGCCTCAAACACTGAACTGTCAATCTTAAGTGAGTTAAAAACAATCACAAAACATTTTCCGGAAATTTCCTTCAAAGACCTAATAAAATCAGCTTGTCTCAATGGAGCAAAAGCATTAAAAATTGATAATAAATTTGGGAGTATAGAAAAAGGAAAAACACCGGGAATTAATTTAATATCAGATTTTGATTACCAAAATATGCGTCTAAAAAAAGAAAGTAAAATTAAGGTTTTAAATTAAATATTGAACGCTAAAATGAAAAATGGTTTTATTTTAATTTTATTATACTAAAAAATAATTTCTTATAATGGTATATGATTTGTAAAAATAGATGCTAAACTTTAAATTTGTTTAGTAAAAAATTACAATAACTATTGTCAGTCTTGACTTTTTGTTACTTTTGTGTCAGGACAATCTCGACACATAGCAAGGTAAGAATCAATTTGCCAGAAACATGTAATTTTTTATTCAAAAAGAAGGTAGTATTAAGTTTTTTTTATAAAAGATTTATAATAAAATAGTTGTCGTTTCATGAATATTCTTGTAAATAATGAAAAAAATAATTTTTATTGCTCCCAATTTTTCACCTTTTGTTGAAAAAGATTATATAACATTAAAAAAAAAGGCATATGTTAAAGAATTTATATATAACCCACAAAAACAATTAAATAAAATTGTACGTGAAATAGCACGATTATTTGTGTTTTTAATTAAAAACATAAGAAAATCAGATATTATTTATTGTTGGTTTGCTGATTACCATTCTTTTTTCCCAATGCTATTTGCGAAAATTTTTAATAAACAGGCTGTAATTATCGTAGGTGGCTATGATGCAGTTAGTATTCCGGAAATAAATTATGGTGTTTTTAATAAAAAAGGTATTCTTCCCATATTGGTAAAGCTTAGTTACAAAATGTCAACACTTATTTTACCAGTTGACAAAAGTCTAATAGAGGGAACAAATTATTATGCTAACAAAAAAGGAATTAAAACGGGGGTTAAACATTTTGTTAAAAATCTAAAAGCAACTATTGTTGAAGTTCCAACCGGCTATGATAGCTCAAAATGGATAAAAAAAGAAGAAATTCATAAGAACCAAACTGTTATTACAATAGCAAGCACTAAAAATATGGTAACATATAAACTAAAAGGGCTTAATTTGTTCATTGAACTTGCAAAGAAAATGCAAGATAAAGAATTTCTTATAATAGGAGTTTCCTTAAAAATACAGAATTATATAAAAAGTAAAAATATAAAGAATTTAAAAGTCTATGCATTTGTTGAAAATAACCAATTAGTTAATTATTTAGCCAAATCAAAAGTTTATTGCCAATTTTCTTTAAGTGAAGGCTTGCCAAATGTTCTTTGTGAAGCAATGTTATGTGAGTGTGTTCCTGTTGGGTCAAGTGCAAATGGCATACCTAAAGGAATTGGAGAAGCTGGGTTTGTGTTAGAAGAACAAAATGTAGATAAAGCGGTAGAATTAGTGAAAAAAGCACTGGCTTCAAGTGATGATTTAGGTAAAAAAGCAAGACAGCATATTATTAATAATTTTTCTCATGAAAAAAGAGAACAGTCTTTATATAAATTGTTAAATTTACAATAATGAAAAAAAATTACAAGATATTTGATAAGATTGTACAGATTTGCCTAATTGATGATGGAGATAGTATAATAAAAAACGCAATAAATAGAACATTTAGTTTTTATGAAGATGCTAAAAATGAAACTCCTCATATTATTATAAATGTTGGACAAACTCCCCCAAATAACAAAATTATTTCAGTTAATCCAAAAAATCATTTTGAAACTGAAAAAGGTTTTATATGCAAATACCCAAAATTTTCAGTTTCTTTCCGATATGATAAAATTTTGACTGTTGATTTATCATTAAACAAACAAAAAAGAACTGTTCGTTATTTAAAAAAACTGTATAACATTCAATATAATTCAATTGACGAAAGAGTTTATCAAATTATTTATGAATTAATTTTAGTTCCATTTAATTACTTTATTAAAGAAAATTCATTAATTCATAGCTCAGCTTTTATAAAAGATGATGGTGCCATTCTTATTGGAGGAACAGGAGGGGTTGGTAAAACTTCACTAGAAATTGAGCTATGTATGAATAAAGGCTACTCGTTTATTGCTGATGACATCTCAATTGTTGATAAAAACGGTTTTATTCATCCGAATCTTGCTTTTCCAAAAATTTATGCTTATAATTTAAAAAACAACAAAAAATTAAAGTCTCTAATTTTTAAAAACAGAAATTTTTTTGATAAGGCAGCATGGAAAATTAAGTTTTTTTTAAATGGTCCAAGTGGTGTTAGAAGAGACATATCTCCTTTTGAAGCATTTGGTTCATTTCAAACAGAAAAAACTAAAATTAAAAAGTACTATATTTTAATAAAAAAAGATGTTGAAAAAATAAGAATTCAAAAAATTAGTACTGAAAAAGCTTGTGAATTAACCCTATTGGTAATCAAAAATGAGTATAGGAATTTTAATAGTCATATATATTGGCATCAATATAATTGTTCTGCTATAAACAAAGACCCTATTTTAAAACTCAATGAGGTTTTTTTAAACTGGGAAAAAACTTTCAATTTAGTATTTAATAATATTGATTGTTATATTATTAATATACCAATTAAAATTAATCATAAAGATTTTATAGAAGAAGTTGCTAACATAATTTGATTAAGAATGGGAATTATTGCAAAACAAAGTGTTCAAAATTCTTTATCAACATATTTAGGATTTATAATAGGCGGAATTTATACAGTACTGTTAGTTCCAAAAGTTTTTGAACATAACCCAGAAGAATGGGGATTGGCAAGGCTACTAATTTCAATAGCAATGGTTATGATTCCTTGGATGCAATTCAGTATTCCAAATACAATTATTAAGTTTTATTCAAAATTTCAAAAAGAGAATATTGGCAACTTTATTTTTTTTATTTATTTCTGGTTGATTATAATAAATGTTTTTTCTGTGTTTTTTATAGTTTTTTTCAAAGATTTATTTATCTCAGAGAAAACTAATACTTTATTGATTGAAAATTATGTTTTAATTATTCCAATTATTCTTGGAAATATTTTGTTTGAAGTTTTTGCAGCATTTTCAAGAGTAAATCTAAACTCCGTTCTTCCTTCTTTTCTCAAAGAAGTTATATACAGACTTTTTGTTTTAATAATTATACTAGCATTCAGCTATAATAAATTGGACTATAATAGTTTTCTTGTATTATATTCTTTTTCATATGTTCTTATTTTTGTAATAATAATAGTCAAGCATATATTTTCCTATAAACAAAAAATAATTATTGATTTTAAATTTTTGTTTTCTGACCAAATTAAACATGTTTATAAATATGCTTTTTTTATTCTGTTAAGTACAGGGGCAGCTATGATAACGTTAAATATTGATAATTTAATGATTAACAAATACCTTAGCTTACCTGATATTGCAATATATAGTGTCTGGTTTTTTTTGGCAACAACACTATCTGTTCCGCTTCGTTCAATAACAGGAATTGCAGCACCTATAATATCTAAATGCTTTACAAACAATGATATCTCTACTATAAAGACAATATATAAAAAATCCTCAATAACACCTTTAATTATTTCAACATTTATATTTTTTATATTATGGTTAAATGTTGATTTAATTAAAATGTATTTTGGAAACACATTTGGGCAAAATGAAAAAATATTATTATATATCTCTATTGGTAATTTATTTAATGTTGCAGCAGGGGTTAATGGAACTATAATTACTCTTTCAAAATATTATAAAATAGATATTGTTTTTCAAGTATTGTTAGTAGGACTTGTTATTATAACAAATGTTATATTTATTCCTATTTTTCAAATAGAAGGTGTTGCTATGGCAACAGCACTATCATTAATTTTGATAAATGTAGCTCGATTAATTTTTGTTTTTGTAAGATTAAATATGCACCCATTCAGCAAGAAATATACATTGTTTGTTTTATTTGTTGTAGTTTTATTTATTATTTCTTTTTTTATAAAAAGTTCAGAGGGAATTATAGACAATATAATATATACAACACTATTCTCATGTCTATATGGTGCAATAGTATATTTTTTAAAAATCTCAAGGGACCTAAATTTAAGTTTTGGCAAAATTGTGTCATTTATTTGGAAATAAACCCTCAACAACACAAACCAAGTCTTCTGTTAAGTTCTTTCTTGAATATTTTTCAATATTCACACTTTTTACATTCAGTTTATTCTCTAAAAATAGTTTGTAATATTTTAAAATATTTATTTTTAAAAGCTCTTTATTTTCAAATCCTGAAACTAAACCGCTGTTTGTTTCATAAATAACTTTTGCAGCATCTCCATTTTCTGGACCAATACATAAAATGGGTCTTTTTGAAGCTAAATATTCAAAAATTTTTCCTGTCATTACAAGTTTTGCATTTGGCGTATTATTTATAATTAATAACAAAACTTGAGTCTTTTTCTGCATTGTAATAATTTCATTATGCGGCAAATGTTTAATGTATTTAACAGTGTTTTTCAAATTATATTTAGATACAGAATTTTTTACCGAGTAATCTTCTGATCCTATAATTTTAATTTCTAAATCTTTTTTAAGGTTTGGATTTTCATGTGTTAATTCAGAAATTGCTTCCCACAGAACATTCGGATTTCTAGTTTTCGACATTGAACCAATATGAGAAATGGTAAATTTGGAATCAAGCTCAATGTTTTCTGTTATTTTCAAATCGTCTGTGTCAAAGCCATTGGGAATAATGTGATACTTTCTTTTATAAATTTCAGTGAAATCTTTTTCCATTCCCGGACTAATTACTGTTACTGCATTTGCATTTTTTAAAACAGAAAATTCTAATTTATGGTGTTTATTATCGGCAAATTTACTTAACTTTAGTTCTTTATAAAAATCAATATTTGTCCAGGGGTCTCTAAAATCTGCAAGCCATGGAAGATTGGTTTTTGTTTTTATTTTTTGAGCAATAATATGCAAGCTATGAGGAGGTCCGGTTGAAACAATAATATCAACAGTATTTGTTTTTAAATATTTATTTAAAAATTTTACAGACTTTATTATCCAAAATTTTTTTGCATCAGGAATAAAAAAATTGCTTCTTATCCACACTGCAATATTTTCTTTTATTGAAGGAGTTTTTTTTTCAGAGGAAAAGCCTACTTTAATTTTGCTTTTTTTTCCTTTTCCTGTAAATGTTTTGTAAAAAGAGTAGGGTTCAAAAATTTTATTTTTTAAAACAGTTAAATTCTCAGGAATATCTTTAAGCAAAGATTTGTCAATAACAGGATTTTCAGGATTTTTTGGCGTATATATTATAGGTTCCCAGCCAAAATATCTTAAATATTTTACAAATTTAAGCCATCTTTGAACTCCTGAACCGCCGGAAGGTGGCCAATAGTATGTTATAATGAGTATTTTTCTCATTAAATTTTTCTATACTTTTTAATTTCAAGATATACTATGTATAATATTGCCAAAACAAAAATTATAGAACCTATTAGAGCAATATTTGTACTAATATTCCAAACAGATGGCTTAAAAACAAATTCAATTTTATGTTTCCCCTCAGGGATTTTCATAGCTCTTAAAACATAGTTTGCTCTCATATATGGGACTTCTTTTCCGTCTATAAATGCTTGCCAACCTTTTTTATAATAAATCTCAGAGAAAACTGCAAGTTGAACTTTTTTAGTGTTTGCTTCGTAGCTTAATTTATCAGGAGAATAAAATGTTAATTTAATAGTTGCAGAACTATCTTTCTTAAAATCAAAGAACTGTTCTTTAAAACGCTTGTCAATTACAGCAGTTCTTTCAGAATTAAACCTTTGAATTGCTTTTATTTCTTCGTCTGCATTTGCAACTTCTTTTATTTCATTAACAAACCAAGCATTTCCAAGTGCATAACTGTTTTTTAAAGGCATTGATTGAGGATTAATAATCACATATCTTGTGTTAAGCATATTTAGAGCAGATAGACTCATCATAACAGCTCTACTTTGAAGTTCGTTTGTGCTTGAATTTAACCCGTTTATTAACATACCTATCTCTTTACTAAGAACATGTGTTATTAGGTCTTGATATCTCCTCATTTTTGCTCCATGATATCCTCCAATTGATTTGTGAAAATAAGAAGTTGAAGCATCATTAAAAGTACTAACCGTTAGGTTTAGAACTCTATAGTTTGGATCTTTGTCTTTTAAAATAAAGTTATCAGAAACGGAAGGTTTAAATGGCTCTTTTTGAATACGTTTTGCAACAAAATCGTCAGAATTTAAAAATCTTTTATCAACTGCCCATAAATCTATTAGTATTAAAAAACCTAAACCAATAAAAACATATGAATTTTTAAGTTTTTCAATAATTAATAGCCAAATAAGAAATGCTGAGCCAAAAATAAAACCTAATGATCTAAAAGCATCATTTTGAAATAGTGTTTTTCTGTCTTCTTGAATTGCCGACAATAAACTTCTTAAAATGTTTGATGATTGTGCATCGTCTCCTAAACCAAAACTTTGCTTAAAAATAGCCGCATCATTTTCTCCTGTAAATGAAAGTATTCCGGGGTTGATAAGTAACACAATTATAATCCCTGCTACTATTCCCAAAGACCATTTTAGTCCTTTTAACATTACTTTTTTATCAATTTTTTTATCAATAATTTGTTTAATAGCAAGAATCCCAAGGAAAGGTATAGAAAACTCTGCCATAACTAGTATCATTGATACTGTTCTGAATTTATTATACATTGGGAAATAGTCTAAAAAGAAATCTGTTAAAGGCATAAAATATTTGCCCCAAGCAAGTAAAATTGATAAAATTGTTATCGCAAGAAGCCACCACTTAATCATTCCTTTAACTAAAAAAAGTCCAAGAACAAATAAAAATATCATAATTGCCCCAATATAGACTGGTCCGGATGTAAAAGGTTGTGGTCCCCAGTATGTAGGCATCGATTTTACAATTTTATCTACATCTCTTGCTCCTAATTTTTCAAGCTCTTTTGCCATTTCAGAATTTTCCGATAATTCTCCATGAGACCCTCCTCCTGCTAGATTAGGAATTAATAAATTTAGTGTTTCTAGTTTTCCGTAACTCCAATCTGTTGCATAGTCTTTGTCTAAGCCTGATGTTTGATTTTTTTTGTCAATTGAAAGTTCAGACTCACCTCTTATTGAATCTTTTCCATAGCTATAAACTGTAGATATATTTGTAAAGTTAATTGAAACTGCAATTAACCCTGCAACAAAAAGAAAAAGAGAACTAATAAAAAACTGATTAATTTTTTTTTCTTTTATTGATTTAACAGCTTGAAAAATAAGGTAAATTAAAATTATTAAAAGTGTGTAATATGTTATTTGCAGGTGATTAATGTATAATTGAAGTCCTAAAAAAATTAAAACAACTAAAGACCCTTTTAATTTATCTTTTATGTAAGCATAATGAACCCCAGCAATAATAGGTGGCATATATGCCATTGCTCCAACTTTTGCCAAATGTCCGGCTTCAATAATAATTAGAAAATATGTTGAGAATGCAAAAGCAAAAGCTCCAACAATGCTTAGCCAAGGGTCAACTCCAAAAAGAAGTAGTGCAATGAAAAAACCTAATAATGCAAAAAATATAAAATTTGCCGGTCTGGTAACGGATGAATAATTTGTATATTTTTGTATATATTTCATTATATTATTTGAAATATTGTTGGACACAAGATAAGCCGGCATACCTCCAAATAATGAATTTGTCCATAAAACATTATCGTCTGTTTTTTCTCTAAAATCTTTAATTTCTTTTGAAGTCCCTACATATGTTTTTCTATCATGTTGGTTCAATTTCTTACCTTGTAAAATGTCAGGAAAATATGAAACCGATAAGAAAATAAATAATAAAATTGCAATTATGTATGGTACAAACCTGTTTAGTTTATCTTTATTCATGTGCCTAAAATTGTGTAATTGGTTTATTTTAAATGTATTACCTGCGAATTTGCAGTGTTTGTATTGTAAATTTCAATATTGCAAAAATACGTTTAATTATTTAATCTCCAAAGTACTTATTTTAACTTTCTACATCCACCGTTTAGCCGAATGTTTTAAGTTTGCTAAATCCAAAACTCTTTCAACAACAGTATTTATAATTTCAATTATATTTTGTGGATTATTATAAAAGTTTGGCGATGCAGGACAAATAATTCCTCCCGCCTCAGTTATTGTTTTCATATTGTTTATGTGTATTAAACTCAAAGGCATCTCTCTGCTTACCAAAATAAGTTTTTTACGTTCTTTTAGCATAACATCTGCTGTTCTGCTAATTAAACTGTCAGAAATACCATTTGAAATTCTCCCCATTGTTCCCATAGAGCACGGAATAATTATCATAACATCATAAGCCGATGAACCGGAAGCAAAAGGAACATAAAAATTATTATTTTTATAAATTTTAAAACCAAAGTCAGAAATGTTATTATTAAAAATTTCGCTTTTCCAAATTCTTTCAACATTTTCAGAAACTATAATTGCAAGTTCTGATATTTGTTTTTGAAGACCTTCCGTTTTTAAAATTTCAAGAAGTTGATTTGCATATGTCATTCCGGAAGCTCCGGTTATTGCAATAACTATCTTTTTCATTTTTTAAAATTATAGCTTAAAACAAATGCAATATTATTATTATACCAGGTTGACTCTTTTTCTTTTCGAATATCAATAATAGAATACGACATTCTTAAACTTGAAGTTATTTTATCGGTTAAGTAAAAACCTACTTGCCCCATAGCCTGAAAATCATATGTGTTTATGGAATAAAGATTTTTATTAATTGTATATCCTAAACGTGTAAGTTTATGTGCAAACAAATATGAAGGAGCAAGTCCTACTGAAAAATCAAACCTTGGATGAATTTGATAATTATATAAAAAAGACATTTCTACATAATGTAATGATGTGTTAAACACTTGAATAGAAGAGCCGTCAGAATAGTCCTGTGTTAGAACAGCACCTTTCCCTGTATAATAAGTTTCAATTTTTAAACCACTTTTGTCAGAAAATGGTTTTATAATGAACGCGCCTGCAATAAGCCCAGCTTTGTTATAGGGGTGTTGTTCGTCTCCATCAATTTGACTACCTCCAATACCTAGCAAAATACCTCCTGTAAATTCCTGAGAATAGGAATTAAAAGACATAATTAATAAAAAGATAATGTATAAGTTTTTCATTATTACTGGGTTTTAAATTTTGGTTGCCAAAAACACTCTTCAAAATTAATAATTTTATTTTCTTGAATAATAATTCCTTCATTTTCTAAAAGCTCTTGCATTGTATTCATATTTGCAAAATGATTTTTTCCTGTGAGGAAACCTTTTCTGTTTACAACTCTGTGTGCAGGAACATTGTGTATTATTGATTTGTTTAGAGCCCATCCAACCATTCTTGCCGATTTTGGAGAGCCAATAGCTTTTGCAATTGCTCCATAAGAAGTAACTTTTCCAGCGGGAATTTTTTTTGTTAGTTCAAACACTTTTTCAAAAAAATTACTTTCCATTATTTTTTTTGTTTAAATAAAAAATCCCTCTCCTTTTTTGTTAAACTATCGTATCCTTTGTCTTTAATTTTATCTAAAATTCTGTCTACTTCTGCCTGGTTGTCGTTCTTGTCTTTATTATATTCCCAGTCTGATTTAGGCTTGTTGAATTTTTCTCCTCTTGTTGCCCTCATCTTAGCACGTTTTTTTTCATATTTACTCGTTGTAAACCAAGAAAAAAAGGTGTTTAAAAAATTATTAAATGAGCGTGTAATATCTTTACCTTCTTTCATGGAATATCCGAACCAAAGCCCGAAAAAAGAACCTCCCAAATGAGCAATATGTGCAACGCCATCGGAACCAATAAGACCACCTTTTATGTTTCCGGCAACTCCAAGTATATCTACAACAAATGCAACAATTGCAATGTATTTTATTTTAACAGGGCCTAAAAACAACAAATTGATTATATAATTGGGCTTAAAAGCGACAACAGCAAAAACAATTGACATAACAGCAGCCGAAGACCCAACAATTCCAACACCTTCGGTTTTCATTAAATAATTAATACCCAAATGTAGAAAAGCTCCCGAAAAACCACCAAGCAAATATACTGCAAGCATTTGTTTTTCAATAAAGTATCTTAAAAACATTTTTCCAAACCAAAACAGCCACAACATATTCATTAAAAGGTGCATAAAATCGTAGTGTGTAAACATATACGAAATTAATGTCCAAGGCTTATAAATTAATTCTTTAAATGAACCCGGTATTCTAGAAAAAGATTCAAAGTTTTCAGGTAAAAAAAGAAATAAGATTGTTAATATAATAAATGTTGCAACATTTATATAAATTAACTTTGTGAGCATTGAGCCCTTTTTAAATAAATTTAATATCTCGTTTTTTGTTTTATTCATGTTATAATTAACGTGTATTTTAAATTAATATTCTGTATAAAAATTGCCGTTTCTCATAGTGTTTTTTTTGCCCCACATTTTTATTAAAATAAAACCAAAAAGCATTCCGCCAAGATGTGCAAAATGTGCAATATTATCTCCGGATGCATTGTTAATTCCCATAAATAATTCTATTGCACCGTAGCCCATAACAAAATATTTTGCTTTTATTGGAATTGGAACAAACATTAACTGCAACTCAACATTAGGGTATAGCATTCCAAATGCAAGGAGAAGACCAAAAACAGCACCTGATGCTCCAACTGTGTAACTGTAATTTAAAAATAAATTTAAACCTCCTAGTTGAGCATCAGTATAGTTTTGTCCTGAAGCTATTACTTCTGCTCCCTCGTTTATAATCATTTGAATTGCATCTGCATGTAATCCTTCTGATAAGGAAACATATTGCAGATATTGAACAAAGGAATGTAAAACAACTGCTCCAAAGCCTGTTATAAAATAATAAATTAAAAATTTCTTTGCTCCCCAAACTCTTTCAATAACTTGCCCAAACATCCATAAAGCATACATATTAAAAGCAAGGTGCATAAATCCGCCGTGCATAAACATATGTGTTACTGTTTGGTATGGTTTAAAAAGTTCAGATTTAAAAAAATATAAACCAAAAATTCTACCTAAATCAATGTTGTTTGTTCTTAAGAGTAATTCTCCGATAATAAAAGCCCCTACATTAATTATTAACAAAACTTTTACTGCCGGTGGCATATTTGCTAAAAATGAATTTCTTCCTATCATATTTTGTGCTTTTTTTTGCAAAAGTACTAAAACTTTAACAAATTATATTCGTAGGAGACAAGAAGTAAAAAATATTTAATATTTTTACAGAAATTTGTTTGTTTAAGATTATGGCAACAAAAAAAAATAAAAATTCAGTTTGGCGTGTAAGAGGAGCACATTTTCTCTCTATTGTTAGTATAACAATGGTGCTTTTGATGATTGGAATAGTTTCGTTGTTACTTTTTAATGCAAAAAAACTTTCAGATTATGCCAAGAAAAATATAGGCTTTACGGTTTTTATTGAAAATAAAACAAAACCTGCAGAAATAAGCAGATTGGAAAATGCTTTGCAAATTGCAGAATATTCTGTTTCTGCTGAATTTGTTTCGAGAAAACAAGCAGCTCTTATTATGAAAGAGGAATTAGGGAAAGATTTTACAAAAGTGCTGGGTTATAACTCTTTACCAAATTCAATTGATGTCAAATTAAAGCCGGAATATACTTCTAAAGACAGCATTTCATTAATTAAAAAAAGGCTTAAACGCTTTGAGTTTATAAAAGATGTTTATTATCAACCCTCATTAATTTCTTTTATTAATAAAAATGTTAGAAACATGAGTATTGTGGGTATTATCATAGCAGCTTTTTTATTGATGATTGCTGTAAGTTTAATAAATAATACAGTAAGACTCTCCGTTTTTTCAAAGAGATTGCATATAAGAACTGCACAATTAGTTGGAGCTACAAAAAGTTATATTAGGAAGCCGTTTATTATAAAAAATATTTTTTCGGGTATTTTAAGTGCAGCTTTATCTTCTCTTATTTTAGTTTTGGCAGTTTTAGTTTTGCAAGAAAATTTTGAAAACATTATAAGTTTGGAAGGCTTAATTCAAATAATAATTTTTGTGTTTATATTTGGAATATTAATAACAGGGATTTCAGGAAGATTTGCCGTAAGTAAATATTTAAATTTAAAAACTGACGATTTGCATTTTGAATATTAACTTTGTGGGAAAGTGTTTTTGCTAGAACTTATTTATCTTCACAATTAACATCTATTAAATTTTCATCCCAGCAATGCCAGTTTTCATTTCCGAAATGAATAGGATCTTTTACTCTTCCTATTTTGTTTGTTTGATGCCATTTAATAATTGTGTTATTGTCAGAACCTTTATTGAAAACATCTACCAACAGTTTATAAGTTGAATTTATTACTTCTTTTTTTAGAATATAATTTAAATTATTCTCGCCAGACTGATTGTTTGTAAATTTAACAAAAGGAATGTTTAATGTGTCTTTTGCTGCATTGATTGTAAGGAAATGGACAGGTTTTATAATATCATCAATTCTTTCCGGTTTGTTAAATTTCCATTCTTCTGTTTTGTTATCGTAAACTTTTCCGGTTATAAATAACATATCCGATATGGTATCAAGTTCTTTAATATAAGACAAAAAACCTTTATACATTACAGAATCTTGGCTTACAATTCCCATTAGTTTTGCATCATAATTTTTATCATTAAAATAAAAGTTGAAGTCAATAAGCCAAATATTGTCTTTTTGAAATTCAAATTTATATGCTTGTGTTTCTTCAAGTATTTTTTTATGAAAACTTAAAGAATCTGTAAGAAGGCTTTTCCATTCTAAAATTTCACTTGCAGCAAAATCGTAGTTAGAATTATCTTGTGAATTTGTTTCGAAAAATGAAAAATCAAAGTTTATAATTTCTTCGTTTGGTTTATTGGGCGGAATTTTTTCTTTCGTCTTACAAGAAAATGTAAAAAGAAAAAATACAATAGTTAATATTTTAAAAAAAAAAGACATATTTTATTTAATTGTAATTGAGACAAAAGTATTATTTTTTTTAATTATATGAAGTTTCTTACATTAATTTCATTACTTTTACAAAAATAACATTAAACTTTTATATCATGGATAACAAACAATTTTTTTTAAAAGATGCTGAAATTATTTCAAAAGATTTAGAAAATAAAATAGCAAAAGCAGAATTGCATGCCGAAAGAAAAAAGCAAGAGATAGATGAACAAATTAAGAAAATGAAAAAAAGAAAAGTTGATTTTGATGCTGATCTTGAAAAACTTAAAACTGTTTCAGAAGAAAAATTTGATGCTGAATCTGAAAACTTCAAAAAGAAATATAATACCGAAAATATTGTAGATGAATTAGATGAGAAATTTACTGAGTTTGCAGACAAAACGAAAGTGTTTTTTAACGATTTAGGAGATAAAGTATCGGGCTTCTACAATAAACAAAAAGAAAAATATGACACTTCAAAAAAACCTGAGAAAATTTAGTTACATATTCTTGTGTGTAAAATAAAAACTCAATTATTAAAAATAGTTGAGTTTTTTGTTTTTTTATATAGGGTATATTCAATTGTTTTTATCTTATTAGTAAAACAATTAAAATCAATAAAAATAGACACATGAAAAAGATAAATAATTTAAAAACCCTTTCGTTTTCAGTAATTATGTTTTTGTTTATTGTAAATACTGTTTATTCAAAAAGTATTACAGTTGCCGAATATTCAACATATTACACTATTAAAGGAAAAGTAGTAGATGATAGAACAAAAAAACCAATAGTTTTTGTTACAGTTGCAGCTGTAGGCACAAATATAGCAACAGTTACAAACTCCGAAGGAGAGTTTGTTCTAAACATAGATAAAAGCCTAAATGTTACGCAAATAAGCTTTAAATATATAGCTTATAAAAATAAAACTGTTAGTTTCGAAAGCTTTAAAAATAAAGAAGTTTTAATAAGATTAAGGTCAAACTCCGTTTCTTTAAAAGAAGTTGTTGTAAAACCAAACAATCCAAGAGAGTTAATTGAAGAGGCTTTAAGAAAAATACCCGACAACTATAGTTCAGAACCCAATAAAATGATTGCTTTCTATAGAGAAACAATAAAAAAAAGAAAAAAATATGTTTCTGTGTCTGAGGCTGTTGTAGAAGTTTATAAAGCACCATACAATAAAGTTTCAAATGATATGGTAAAACTTTATAAAGGAAGAAAAAGTTCCAAAATAAAATCTCAAGATACTATTATTGTGAAATTAAGAGGAGGCCCAAAAGCTATTCTATTGCTTGATATAGCCAAAAATCCGAGAGTTTTATTTGACACTGAGAGTTTAAAATTATTTTCTTTTCAAATAAATGAAATAGCAAATATAAATGATAAACAAAATTATGTTATTGAGTTTAATCAAATTAAAGATTTTGACTACCCTCTTTTTGATGGAAAAGTGTACGTAGATGTTAATACACTTGCAATAACAGCAACAGAATTTAGTTTAAATCTAAGAAATAAAGAAAGTGCAAGCAGATTATTTGTAAAAAAGAAACCTTTATTAATGACAATTACCCCGGAATCAACAAAATATATTGTTAAATACTCTGAGGATAACGGAAAGTTTTATTTTTCACATGCACGAGGAGAAATAACTTTTAAAGTTAGCTGGAAAAAAAGACTTTTAAACTCAAAATATACAGTTGTATCCGAGATTGCAACAACAGACAGAACAAATAAAAATGTTATTAAAATACCTTTAAAAAACAGACTAAAATCAAACATTATTTTTGAAGATAAGGTAAGACCATATACAGATCAAGATTTTTGGGGAAAATATAATACCATTAAACCGGAAGAATCAATTGAAAAGACGATTAAAAAATACGGAGTAAAATTAAAGATAAATAACAATTAAATCAATTTTATAAAATACAACATTTTTAAAATGTTGGGTTTAACAAAAACTATTAATTTTACTATTGAAACACTTAAATATTGAAGATTAAAAAATTAAATAACATTAATATCCATAATTTTGAAATACTTTTTAAAGAGTATTACAATGAGCTTTGTATGTTTGCATTAAAGTACACAAAAAGTGAACAAGGGGCAGAAGAAGTTGTTCAAGAAGTTTTTGCAAAGATATGGGAAAAACGAACTTTTATTAATGTTAAAATTTCGATAAAATCTTATTTATACATTTCTGTTAGAAATAAATGTTTACAACAACTAAACCATGAAAAAATTGTACGCAAATATAAACAGCATATCAATAAAAGAAGTAAATATGAAACAACAAGTCCTTATGATAGTTTAGTTTATGAAGAAACAATTGAAGTTTTTAATGACGCTTTAAGTACTTTGCCCGAAAATTGTATAAAGATATTTAAACTTAGCAGGTTTGAAGGATTAAAGTACAAAGAAATTGCAGAAGAATTAAAAGTTTCAATAAAAACTGTTGAGGCAAATATTTCCAAAGCATTAAAAACTTTCAGGTTGTATTTTCCTGATTATATTAAAAATTAAAAATGATAAATAAAGAAAAACACATAATTTCAGAATTTATTAAAGGAACTCTTAACGACAATTACAGAAAAAAAGTTTCAAAAGAAATTTCTGATTACACAAAACAAAAAAAAGCACTTAAAATGAATATAGAAAACAGGCAAAATTTCGATGCTGACAATGCGTGGAATAGTTTTCAAAAGCGAATCTTTGAAAAAGAACCACATAAAAATCCAAAGAATATTAATTTGCTTACTTTTAGAAAAATAGCGGCGTCTGTAATTTTAATAATAGGTATTTCCATAACTACATATCTTTTTTATAATAATTTTTCAACAACAAAGTACTCAGAAATTAATACAAAAAACGAAATACAAGAAATTAAATTACCTGATGGATCTTTAATAACTCTCAATTATAATTCAAAAATCAGATTCCCCAAAAAGTTTTCTAAAAAAACAAGAATTGTTGAGTTTTCGGGAGAAGCATTTTTTAAAATAAATAAAAATCCAAAGCAGCCATTTATAATAAAGACAGAAAAAGCAGAAGTTATGGTTCTTGGAACATCTTTTAATGTTGAGGCTTATTTAAACAATATAAAAGTATGTGTAAAAACCGGAAAAGTTAGACTTTCAAAAAAGAACATTGCTGAAAATGTGAAATTAATTGCGGGAGAAGAAGGAATAATTAAAAATAATATAATTTCAAAAAACATTGTGCAAGATAAAAATTATTTGTCGTGGAAAAACAAAAGTTTTATTTTTGAAAACACCAAATTAAGTAAAGTGATTTCTGATATTAATAAAGCATATAATGTTAACATAACATTAGAAAATGAGGATTTGGAAAACATCCTAATAACATCATTTCCAAGCAATAAGGATATTGATATATTGCTTGATTTAATTTGTTCTCCTGAAAATTTAAGTTTTATAAAAAACGGAAGTAAAATATTGATTACAAAAAAATAGATAGCAACTTGCTTAAACACAATATATTAACGGCACTAGTATTTTTTTTGGGGATAGGTTTTTCTTATTCTCAAAGTTCTGTTTTAGAAAAACCAATAAGTATAAATTTAAAAAACACAAAAACAAAAGACGTTCTTAAACAGATAAGTAAGCAAACCGGATTTTTCTTTACATATAACCCAAATGCTGTAAAAGCAAACAATAAAATAAATATTTACTCTGAAAACAAGCCCTTAAAAATTGTTCTTTCAGAAATTTTTCCAAAACATAATTTTTCCTTCAAAATTATTCAAGACCACATTGTAATTTGTAAAGAAAATGAAAACTCAAACTACCAAAATCTAAACAAAGAGTTTGAAAAAAAACATATTGAAATTTCTGGCAAAGTAATAAACAAACGAACCGGATTTCCAATACCCTTTGCTTCTGTTGGAATTATAAACTCAACAAAAGGAGGGGTTACAAACAAAAACGGTTTTTTTTCTCTAAAAATTGACTCTATTTTCCAAGATTCCATATTTTTTATTTCAAACTTAGGATACAAAACTATATATATTTCTGTTTCTAAAATGAACTCTAATGATAAAGAATATCAACTAATTGAAAATTTTATTTCGATACAAGAAATAGTAATTAGAACAAATGACCCTGTTATATTAATTAAAAAAGCAATTGAAAATATACAAAAAAACTACATTCAAAAACCAAGTATTCAAACAGCTTTTTACAGAGAAGGGACAAAAAAAAAGGATAAAATTTTAACATTTTCGGAAGCAATAATTAAAATACACAAAACTCCATATAGAAACACTCTTAAATCTGACAAAATAAAGATAGAAAAACAACGAAAAATTATCAATACTCAAATGTCTGATACTGTTTTTCTTAAATTAAAAAACGGACTATATTCCGGTTTGAATATAGATATTATTAAACATCCTATCAGTTTTATTGATTTTATTGGTATGAAAGACTATAATTACAGACTTATTGATATCGTAACATTTGGCAACAAAAATGCTTATGTTATTGAGTTCTTTCAAAAAAAAAGCATTGAAAAAACACTTTTTAAAGGCAAAATTTATATCGAAATAGAATCTATGGCAATTATTGCAACAGAATTTGAATTAAACATGAAATACTCTTTAAACAAACCGGATTTTGTTGTAAAAAAAAGCAGAAATCTAAGAATAAATCCTATTTCTGTAAAATATCTTGTAAATTATAGAGCAATAAAAGAAAAATATTTTTTAAATCATGTAAGAGCAGATATTGATTTTAAAATTAAAAAGAAAAGAAAACTTCTTTCAAAAAAATTTAATGTTTTTATTGAAACTATTATTTTTGATATAGATACTTTAAATGTTAAACCTTTTGAAAAAAAAGAAACATTCAAAAAAAACCAAATTTTAATAGATACCAAATATAAATACGACGAAAGGTTTTGGGGGTCAGATAGTTTTATTAAGCCCGAGAAATCTGTTGAAGATGCTTTAAAAAAAATTAGTGTTAAATTGTATCTTCTGAAATAGTATAAGCTGGAATAAGGAAAATTCCCATATCTAAAAAAACTTGTTTTAATTAATTTTAACAAAAAATAATAAAACTACACATAAAAAGTATTAATTTTGATGAATATATTATTATTTAAAAAAAAGACATTAAAAAAAATACTCCTATAAATTATTCAAACCTGATACAGAAACAAACAAACTTTCACTATTTAGACTATGAAATCTAAAATAAAACAAGCAACAGATTTTATTAACAATGAACTTTGGACCATAAATGTTGATAAAGTCTCCAAACCAATGAAAATTCTTGTTAATTTCCTTCGGTTTATTTCTCTTGGAATACAAGGCTTTAGGGAAGATAAATTGAACGTAAGAGCCTCAGCATTAACATATTTCACCTTATTATCTATTGTTCCTGTTTTGGCAATGGGATTTGGTATTGCAAAAGGTTTTGGTCTAGAAGAAGTTTTAGAAGCCGAACTTGCCAAAGCTATGGCTGGTCAAAAAGAAGCCCTAAGCTACATATTGGAATTTACACACTCAATGCTTGGAACAGCAAAAGGTGGTTTAATTGCAGGTCTTGGATTTGTTTTGTTGCTATGGTCTGTTATAAAATTACTTTCAAATATTGAAAACTCTTTTAACACTGTTTGGGATATTAAAAAATCAAGAAGCATTATTAGAAAATTTACAGATTATCTAACCATAATGGTATTGGCTCCAATTCTTGTAATTTTTGCAGGAAGTGCTACTGTTTTTATCTCTTCAAATCTTACTGATTTGCAAGATATTAAACTCGTAAATGTTGTTAGCCCCTTATTTATGAAATTTGCCCAAATCATCCCTTTTATTATAATTTGGATAGTTTTCACATTACTTTATTTAGTAATGCCAAACACAAAAGTAAAATTTAAGTCTGCATTAATTGCAGGAATAATTGCAGGAACAATTTTCCAACTTTTTCAAGGAATATATATATCTTTTCAGTCTGGAGCAACAAGAATAAATGCAATATATGGCAGTTTTGCCGCTCTACCTCTATTTTTAATTTGGTTACAAATAAGTTGGTTTGTAGTTCTCTTAGGTGCAGAAATTTCCTTTGCTGTTCAAAATTTCAGACTTAAAAGTGCAAGCAAACAACTTCAGAAATTAAGTATTTCATATCAAAAAAAAATTGCTTTGTTGCTTGTTAAAAAAATTGGAGAATATTTTTCTAATGCAAAAAAAGCACCCACAGCAGAAAAACTCTCACAAAAAACCACAATTCCTATATACACAGTCGAGTTTGTGCTTCAAAATTTAGTTGATGCTGGAATTATTTCAAAAATAAAAAATAAAAACAACAATGTTTATCAACCTGCTATGAGCCTCGAAAACCTTAGTATTGTAAAAGTAATTAATGCATACGAAGAAACGGGAACCGATTTTTCAAACTATATCAAAAATTTAGAATTTAAAGAATTGGAAAAAAACTTAAAAGCAGTAAAAGAATATCAATATTCAGCAGTTGAGAACGTTATATTAAAAGATGAAAAAAATAGTTTAAAATGATAAACCCAAAAATAATTCTTGGAATAATGTCCGGCACCTCGCTTGATGGATTAGACTTTGCTTTATGCAAATTTAAAAAACAAAAACAAAAGTATTCTTATGAAATTATTGAAACAGGTTTTTTTCCATACAATGATAGAATAAAAAATGAACTTTCTAATGCACAAAATCTGAAAGCATTTGATTTTATAGAACTACATAAAAAATATGGAAAATACATCGGAAAAAAAACAAAACAATTTATTTCAGGAAAAATAACTCCTGATTATATCGCATCACACGGGCACACAATATTCCACAAACCAAAGCAAAATATTACATTTCAAATAGGAGACGGAGCTTTTATTGCTGCAGAAACAAACATTTCTGTAATTTCAGATTTTAGAAATATAGACACAGCTCTGAAAGGGCAAGGGGCTCCACTTGTGCCGATTGGAGATAAACATTTATTTTCAGAATATGATTTCTGTATAAACCTAGGAGGGTTTGCAAATGTTTCATACAATGAAAAAGGAAAAACAATAGCTTTTGATATTTGCCCCGTTAATTTTATAGTTAATAATTTAATGAAAGAAATTGGAAAAGAATACGATGAATTTGGAAATACAGGTAAAAACGGCAAAATAAACCATGAATTATTAAAACAACTAAACAACATCCCGTTTTATAAGAAAAAACCACCAAAATCACTAGGAAGAGAATATGTTGAAAAGTGGTTTTTTCCTTTAATTCAAAATTTTAACATTTCTGTTAATGATAAAATAAGAACATTGTATAAACATATTGCTGTTAAAATTTCAAATGAAATAAGTTTAAAAAAAAATGCAAACATTTTGTTGTCTGGCGGCGGAGCCCATAATAAATTTTTAGTTTCAGAAATACAAGCCGAAACAAAGAACAAAATTGTTACACCCGACAATAAAACAATTGACTTTAAAGAAGCAATAATATTCGCTTTTCTTGGTTTTCTTAGAATAAACAATGAAATAAATACATTAAAGTCTGTAACAGGTGCTCTAAAAGATAGCATTGGAGGAGCAATATTCATTTCGTAGTATCAAAAAAAATGATCCTTTTTCAAACGTATTTTAAAACTATTCATTTTTTTTGTAACTTTGGCTTTCTGTTTATTGATTATTTTTCAATAAACTATAAAAACTAATATCTTTTAATTACTGTAAAACAACAAAAAGATGAACAAATTTATAAGCATTTCAATAATATTAATATTAGCAATTTTTTCTTCCGGATTTTCTCAAAAAAGAAATCTCAAAAAGGCAGACGAAGCATTTAAAATTGGAGAATACCATACAGCATACGAAATTTATGAAAAAACATATGAAAAATTATCCTCAAAACCCGAAAAAGCCGAAGTTTCATTTAAATTAGGAGAGTGTAGTAGAATTATGATGAACGAACGCAAAGCTGCAAAATGGTACAAAAAAGCAACCCGAAACAAAACAGAACATCCAATTGCTTGGTTACATCTGGCAGATGCACTAAAAATGCTGGAAAAATATGAAGAAGCAAAAGAACAATATATAAAATACCAAAATTTAGTACCAAATGATTCAAGAGGAAAAAATGGAATTAAATCTTGTGAATTTGTTGAAGAATGGAAAAATAACCCAAGTAGATATATTGTTGAAATTGTTGACGGAATAAATACAAAATACTCAGACTTTTGCCCTTCCTACGGAAAAAGCAAATCAGAACTATATTTTTCATCAACACGCGAAAGTGCAAAAGGAAAAGACCTTAGTAATATAACAGGACAAAGCTATTCAGATATTTTTGTTGCAAGCAAAGACAGAAAAGGAAAATGGAGCATACCGGTTCCTGTTGAAGGAAATGTAAACACTGCTGGTAGCGAAGGAACAGCTGTTATAATTAATGGCGGAAAAAATATGTACTTCACAGTTTGCAAAAAAACCGAAAATGCAAATATGGGATGTAAAATATATAAATCAAGAAATAATGCAAGCGGTTGGTCAGATCCAGAACTTGTTAAACTAATAGGAGATAGTAGCGTGTCAATGGGGCATCCGGCAATATCAAAAGATGAACTGACAATCTATTTTGTTAGCGACAGCATTCCAAATACAAAAGGGTTTGGCGGAAAAGATATTTATTATTCTACAAGAGAAAGTGCAACATCATCTTGGGGAAAACCCAAAAATGCAGGGTCAAAAATTAACACAAAAGGAGATGAAAAATTTCCATATATTAGAGAAAACGGAAACCTTTATTTTTCCTCAGACGGACATCCAGGAATGGGAGGCTTAGATATTTTTGAAGCAAAGAAAAACGGAAAAGTTTGGGAAGTAGAAAATATGAAATTTCCAATAAACTCCTCAAAAGACGACCTTGGGATTACTTTTTATGAAGATAAAAAAACAGGATACCTTTCTTCAAAAAGAGATAAAAAATTAAATATATATTCATTTTCAATGCCCGACATGATTTTTACTATGCGAGGAATTGTAAAAAATTCTGATGCAAATGCTCCACTTCCAGGAGCCGATGTTAAACTTACAAGCCCAAGCGGACACGAAGTTGAAATCCTTTCTGCATCCGACGGAACATTTCGGTTTAATCTTCATCCCAAAACAGACTATACTGTAATTGCATCTAAAAGTAAATTTATTAGTGCTATGGCAGATCGATCTACAAAAGGTCTTACAAAAAGCAAAACATTTGACATTGTTTTAGAGCTTGAATCATTTGGTGGAGGAAAACAAATTGAACTTCCAAATATTGAATATGATTTAGCAAAAACAACATTAAGACCGGAATCAATGGTTTCACTAGATAAACTTGTAAAAACACTAAACTTAAACTCTAATTTAACAATTGAACTTGCTGCAAATACAGACTTTAGAGGTGGAAACGAATACAACCAAAAACTTTCTGAAGGAAGAGCAAAATCTGTAACAGATTATTTAATTTCAAAAGGTATTAAAGCAGATAGATTAACTCCCGTAGGAAATGGAGAAAAAGTACCTAAAAAAATATCTTCTAAAACAAAAATTGGACGTAAAATCCTATCAAAAAACAAATTTCTTAAACCCGGAGATGTTCTTACAGAAGAATTTATAAACAATTTGGAATCAGACGAACAAAAAGAAATTTGCCACCAGTTAAATCGTAGAACTGAGTTCAAAGTTCTAAGAGACGATTATGGAATTAATGCTGTTAAGTTTGGAGGAGGAAAAAAATAAAAAAATAGTGTTAAAACTTAACAAATTATGTAAAATTCTGTTAGTGTTCATTTTTCTTATATTTATGATTCCACCACAAACTTAATGCGTATTAAAAACCATTAAATCGTTGAATAATTATATATTTTATCATATAAAAATATTTATTTAATATACTTTTTCTAGAATACTGAATAAATAATTATAAAAAAAAACAGGAAACCATATTTGTAAAATAAAAATTTCACATAATTATTTGTGCTATTCATCAAAAAAATAGGACTTTTTTGTTCTTCTTAAATAAATTGCCATTTTTTTAAACAAAAAACATTTATATTATGAAGAAAATTTTATTAGGAATAAGCACAATTATTATTGTTGTTACTGTATTTCCATCCTGCCAATCAGTTAGCGGAGCACAAACCTTTGCCGAAAAATTTTATGAAGCAATGAAAACAAATGATTATTCAAGTGCAACAGCTTTGTTTGACCAGCAAATGTTAGAACAATATGGAGAAGAAGAGTTAATAAAAATACTCAAACAAAGAAACAATTCTTGGGGAAAAATAAATTCTTTCTCAAAATATGGGTTTAACACTTCCACTAAAAATGGAATTACAAATGTGTCATTAAAATTTAATGTTGAATCCGAAAAAGGAATGGTTTATGAGAAAATTGAATTTATAAAACGAGGAGAAGAATATAAAATAACCGGATACTTTTTTAATCCAGATAAGGAAAAAATTGAAAAAATGTAAAGAAAATCTTTTAAAAACGCACAAAACGAAACAACTAGTCGGTAAATTTAATTTTTTACCGATTTTTTTTGCTGTTTTTTTAACAATCAAAAAGAAAAATTATGAAAAAAATATTTAATTATTACTTTTATGAACTATTCTAAAATTTGAAAATTAATAATATGTATAACAGCAAAGAAAATAGCAGACACATTGCAATATCTGGAAACATAGGTTCAGGAAAAACAACTTTAACTGATTTGTTAGCAAAACATTATAAATGGGAAGCTCATTTCGAAGATGCTGATGAAAACCCATATTTGAATGATTTCTATGAAGATATGCAAAGATGGTCTTTTAATTTGCAAATATATTTTTTGAACAGTAGGTTTAATCAAGTTTTAGATATTAGAAAATCCGGAAAAACTATTATTCAAGATAGAACAATTTATGAAGATGCTTTTATTTTTGCACCAAACCTACATGGGATGGGACTTATGCCTACAAGAGATTTTGATAACTACCAGAAACTTTTTAAACTAATGAGTTCATTAGTTCAACCACCAGATTTATTAATATATTTACGAGCCGATGTTCCTAAACTTGTTCAACAAATTCAAAGCAGAGGGCGAGATTATGAAAATACAATAAGAATTGATTATCTCACTCGCCTAAATGAACGTTATGAAGCATGGATTTCAGAATATAAATTAGGAAAATTAATGATACTTAATGTAAACGATAAAGACTACAGAGACAACCCAAAAGACCTAAGTGAAGTAATTAATAAAATTGATGCAGAACTATACGGCATATTCTAAAATGTAATACAAAACATTCCAATAAGAAATGATATCAACAAAACTCACAAAACTTTTTAATATAGAAATGCCTATCATTATGGCTCCAATGTTTCTTGTATCAGACTCCAATATGGTAAAAGCAGCAATGAAAAGTAAAATAATTGGCACTTTCCCTACATTAAATTACAGAAAAGAAGGAGAACTAGACTCTATACTAAAAGAATTAAACAGCTTTAAAAATGAAATTGAAAATTTAGGAACATATGGTGTAAATATAATAACCCAAAAATCTAACCCGCTATATAAAAAACACCTTAATATATGTATAAAAAACAAAGTCCCTTTTTTTATAACATCACTCGGAAACCCCAAAGAAGTAATTGAAAAAGCACATAAATATGGAGCAAAAGTTTTTTGTGATGTAACAAATTTAAAACATGCCCAAAAAGTATTTAATCTTGGAGCCGATGGCATTATTGCCGTAGGACAAGGAGCCGGAGGACATGCAGGACCAGACCCTCTTCAAATTCTAATACCGTCATTAAAACAAAAGTTTAAAGATTTTCCAATTATTGCAGCAGGAGGTATAAGTACAGGAAACGGATTACATTCAATTCTTATTCTTGGAGCAGACGGAGCATCAGTAGGAACAAGATTTATTGCAAGCCATGAAGCTCCTGTATCACAAGAATATAAAGATGCAGTTGTAAAAGCAAAATCAGAAGATATTGTTATGACAGAAAGAATTTCCGGCACACCAAGCACAATTATTAATACTTCATACGCTAAGAAAATTGGATATAAGCAAAATTGGTTTGAAAGACTATTGTCTAAGAACAAGAAAACAAAAAAATATTTTAAGATGCTCATTCAAGTTAAAGGAATGAAAAAACTAGAAAAATCTGTAGTACCTGGTAATTATAAAAACCTTTGGATAGCAGGAAAATCTGTAGAATTTATTAATGATATTTTATCTATAAAAAAGATAACTCAAAATTTTAAAAAAGAATTAGAAGACAGTATAAAAAGTAATAGATTTTAAACTTCATTAAATTTTTAAATACCACATTGTCAGGGGTTTATAACCATAAAAAATATTTATTAACAAAAACTTGTTAATAAATATTGTCAATTAATAAAATAGTTCTATTTTTGCAGACCAAAATTTCACAGAAAAGAAGTTTGTACAAATTAAAAAATAATAACAAGTGAATACTTTAAGCTACAAAACAATTTCAGCAAATAAAGAAACCGTTAAAAAAGAATGGTTATTAGTAGATGCAGAAGGAGAAACTCTCGGAAGACTATCCTCGATTGTTGCCAAATTAATCAGAGGAAAATACAAAACAAATTTCACACCTCATGTAGATTGTGGAGATAATGTTATTGTAATTAATGCTGAAAAAGTTCAATTAACAGGAAAAAAATGGGATGATAAGAAATATTTTAGTCATACAGGATATCCCGGAGGACAAAGAATAATTAACCCAAAAGACCTTTTGGCAAAAAAACCTATTGCTTTAGTTGAAAAAGCTGTAAAAGGTATGTTACCAAAAAATAAATTGGGAAGTGTTTTGTATAAGAACTTATACGTATATGAAGGTTCTGAACATAACCAAGAAGCCCAAAAACCTAAAAAAATAAACATAAATTCAATTAAATAAACATGGATACAATTAATGCACTAGGAAGAAGAAAAGCAGCAATTGCCAGAATATATCTTAAAGACGGTAAAGGAAATATTACTATAAACAAAAGAAAATTCGAAGATTATTTTACGGTTGAGGAGTATAAATATCAAATTATGCGTCCACTTACAATGCTGGAAGCAGAAGGAAAATACGACATCTCAGTAAATTTATCAGGCGGAGGAATAAAAGGACAAGCCGAAGCATTAAGATTGGCAATTTCAAGAGCACTTGTTAAAATTAATGCAGAAGACAAAACAGTTTTGAAAAAAGCAGGATTTATGACAAGAGACTCAAGAGTTGTTGAAAGGAAGAAACCTGGACAACCCGGAGCTCGTAAGAAATTCCAATTTAGTAAACGTTAATACCAGATTTGAACTTAATATATATCACTTAGGTTTAGTATCTAAATTACCAAGACCGGCAGTTTGTCGCTACTTGGTAATTGTTTTTATTAAAGAATGTAAACTTAATTTTAAAAAATGGCAAAAGTAGATTTTAAACAATTACTTGATGCAGGTGTACACTTTGGTCACCTGAAAAGAAAATGGAATCCTAAAATGGCTCCTTATATTTTTGAAGAGCAAAACGGAATTCATATCATTGATTTACACAAAACAATGATTAAGCTTGATGAAGCAAATGCTGCAATTAAACAAATTGCAAAATCAGGCAGACAAATTTTATTTGTTGCAACAAAAAAACAAGCAAAAGATATTGTTGAACAAAAAGTTAAAGAAACGGGAATGCCCTATATTACAGAGCGTTGGTCAGGAGGTATGCTTACAAATTTCAGAACCGTCAGAAAAGCTATCAAAAAAATGAAAGCAATTGATGCTATGGAAAAAGATGGAACTTTTGATAAAATTTCTAAAAGAGAAAGACTTCAAATAAGACGCGAAAGAATAAAACTCGAAAGAAACCTTGGAAGTATTGTTGATATGAGAAGAGTTCCTTCTGCAATATTTGTGGTTGATGTTTCAAAAGAAAACATTGCTGTTGCCGAAGCAAAAAAACTTGGTATCCCAATTTTTGCTATGGTAGATACAAACTCTGACCCTTCTATTGACTTTCCAATCCCTTCAAATGATGATGCTTCAAAATCTATTTCTGTTATTATGGAAGCTGTTACACAAGCTGTAAAAGAAGGTTTAGAATTAAGAAATGCGGAAAGAAAAGACGTAAAAAAAGAAAATACAGACAAACCTGAACAGAAAAAAACTAGAGCAAGAAAAAAATAAATTTAATTACTGAAAAAATACAATAAAATGGCAAAAATAACTGCATCAGATGTTGCAAAACTTAGAAAAATGACAGGAGCAGGAATGATGGACTGCAAAAACGCACTAAAAGAAACCGACGGTAATTTTGAGGAAGCAGTTGATTTTTTAAGAAAAAAAGGTCAAAAAGTTGCCGGTAAACGTGCCGACAGAGATGCGTCCGAAGGTGCTGTAGTTGCTAAAAAAACTACTGACGGAAAAAGAGCAGTAATTATTTCTTTAAATTGCGAAACAGATTTTGTTGCAAAAAATGAAGATTTTGTCAAATTTGCAAACCAAATTCTTGATATTGCAATTGAAAACAACCCTGCTAATAAAGAAGACCTTTTAAATTTAGATTTTAAAGGGTCAACAATAGCCGAAGAAATTATCAACCAAACAGGTGTTATAGGCGAAAAACTTGAACTTGCATATTACGACAAAGTAGAAGGCGAATCAACAGCTTCTTATATTCATATGGGAAACAAATTGTGTTCAATAGCTGCTTTCAACAAGTCAGTAGATGAAGCAACAGGAAAAGACGTTGTTATGCAAATTGCTGCAATGAGCCCTATTGCTGTTGATAAAGAAGGAGTTTCAAAAGAGGTTGTTGATAAGGAAATTGAAATAGGTAAAGAACTTGCAATTCAAGAGGGTAAACCTGCCGATTTAGCCGAAAAAATTGCCGTAGGAAGACTTAATAAGTTCTTTAAAGAGAATACTTTACTTAACCAACAATGGGTAAAAAATAATAAAATGACAATTAGAGACTTCTTAAAAGGAGTTGATGCAGAATTAACAGTAACAGATTTTAAAAGATTTGGAATTGCTTAATTCTAAAAAAAATTATATTTTTAAAGCCTGTAATATTATTTATTGCAGGCTTTTTTTAAAAATTATATTTATGAAAAAACTTATCCTGTCAACATTTGTTTTAATACTAATAATTTCTTCTTGCAGTATAATTAAAAAAAACATACCAAAAGAAGATGGTTTATATGCAAGAATAAAAACAAATAAAGGAGACATAACATTGTTTTTAGAATTTGAAAAAGCACCTCTAACTGTCGCAAATTTTGTTGGACTTGCAGAAGGGAAAATTAAAAATGATGCCAAAAAACTTGGAGAGCCATACTACAACGATGTTCTTTTTCACAGAGTAATTAAAAACTTTATGATACAATCTGGAGACCCAACCGGAACAGGACGAGGTGGACCCGGCTATAAATTTAAAGACGAATTTCACCCGGATTTAAAACATGATAAGCCCGGAACTTTATCTATGGCAAATGCAGGACCAGGAACAAATGGTAGTCAGTTTTTCATTACTCATAAAGAAACACCTTGGTTAAACAATAAACATAGTGTTTTTGGTCATGTAATCGAAGGGATGGATGTTGTAAACGTTATTGAACAAGGAGGTAAAATTATAGAATTAAAAATATTGAGAGTAGGAAAAAAAGCAAAGAAATTTGATGCTTTAAAAGTTTTTAACGAGCAAAAAAATAAATAATTTTTTTCTCTACGCTACGATTATTATCTTTGCATGAAAATTTTAAAAAAATAAAAATAAAAAATAAAAAAATGGCTGATAATTTTGGTGAAATTGTTCAAGTTATAGGTCCGGTTGTTGACGTAAGCTTTGAGAAATCAGGTTCAAAACTTCCTAATATTTATGATGCTCTTGAAATTACAAGAGAAGACGGAAGTCTTTTAATTGTTGAAGCAGAGCAGCATATTGGAGAAAACACTGTTAGAACCATCGCAATGGATTCTACCGATGGTTTAGAAAGAGGAATGAAAGTTAAAGCAACAGGAAGTCCCATTAAAATGCCTGTTGGAGAAGATGTAAGAGGCAGACTTTTGAATGTTGTTGGGGACACAATTGATGGACTTCCTTCATTACCAAAAGAAAATGGATATCCTATACACAATGAACCACCATTATTTAAAGACTTATCAACAGCATCAGAAGTTCTTTTTACAGGAATCAAAGTTATAGACCTTATTGAGCCTTATGCAAAAGGAGGTAAAATTGGACTATTTGGAGGTGCCGGTGTTGGAAAAACAGTTTTAATTCAAGAATTAATAAATAATATTGCAAAAGGATATGAGGGAATGTCAGTTTTTGCTGGTGTAGGAGAGAGAACTCGTGAAGGAAATGATCTTCTACGCGAAATGATAGAATCTGGAATTGTAAAATATGGAGATGAGTTTGTTGAATCGATGGAGAAAGGCGGATGGGATCTTTCTAAGGTTGATATGGAAGAAATGAAAAAATCGCAAGTATCAATGGTTTTTGGTCAAATGAACGAACCTCCTGGTGCACGCGCAAGAGTCGCACTATCAGGACTTTCTGTTGCTGAAAAATTTAGAGATGGTGATGGCGAAGGAAAAGGAAATGATATTTTATTTTTTATTGATAATATTTTCCGTTTTACACAAGCAGGCTCAGAAGTTTCTGCTCTTTTGGGAAGAATGCCTTCTGCGGTTGGATATCAACCAACACTTGCAACAGAAATGGGAGGCATGCAAGAAAGAATTACATCAACTAAAAACGGGTCAATTACCTCAGTACAAGCAGTATATGTGCCTGCCGATGACTTGACAGACCCTGCTCCGGCAACCACCTTTTCGCACCTTGATGCAACTACAGTATTGAGTAGAAAACTTGCAGAACTTGGAATTTATCCTGCAGTTGATCCTCTTGATTCTTCTTCAAGAATTTTAACTCCGGATATTGTAGGAGATGAACATTATGAAACAGCTCAAAAAGTGATTAACATACTTCAAAGATATAAAGAACTTCAAGACATTATTGCAATTCTTGGAATGGATGAACTATCTGAGGAAGATAAATTAACAGTTCATAGAGCAAGACGTGTTCAAAGATTCTTATCTCAGCCTTTCTTTGTTGCTGAACAATTTACAGGTTTGCAAGGGGTCTTAGTTCCAATTGAAGATACAATAAAAGGCTTTAATATGATTATGAACGGAGAGGTTGATAAATATCCCGAAGCTGCATTTAATCTTGTTGGAACAATTGAAGATGCAATTGCAAAAGGAGAAAAAATTCTTAAAGAAACCCAAAAATAAAGATAAAAAACTATGTTTTTAGAAATAGTAACACCTGAAAAAACTTTATTCAGTAATGATATAAAATATGTTAATATTCCGGGAAGTAAAGGAAATTTTGGTGTATTAAAAAATCATGCTGCTGTTATTTCTACAATGAAAAAAGGACAAATTAAGGTAGTTCAAGAAGATGATACTGAAAAAATATTTGATGTAAATGGTGGAGTTGTTGAAGTGCTTAATAATAATATCATAATATTGGTAAAAATCTAATAGTAATATCTTTCGTATTAAAGGAAAAAAGAGGCTTACTTTTGTAAACCTCTTTTTTTATTTCTTAAAAAGTTGAGGGATTTTAATAATGTTTTTCATAAAAACCGTATGTATTCCTCCAAGCTTATTTTTTCTTAAAGCTCTGACATCTTCTTTCATTTTTCTCAAAATATTTTTGATATTTTTATTGCTCTCGCCTCCTATACGCATTTTTATCATCACTTCGGGCAAGTATGCAATTGAAATTTTTTCTTTCCCGAGAAAGCGAAGGATAATGTCGTAATCTGCTGATATTGTAAAACTTGTATCAAACAAGCCGTATCGGTCATAAATTTCTTTTTTAACAAAAAAAGTAGGGTGCGGCGGCATCCATCCTTTTTTTAATTTTGAAAAGGTATATTCTCCGGCTTTCCAATATCTTATAATTTTATCGACATTTTCTTTTGACACGTAGAGTAAATCTCCGTATATACTGTCTGTATTTGTTTCGGCAAATAAGTCGGCAACTTTTTCAATTACGGTATTATCGGCATACAAGTCGTCGGCATGCAGAAATCCGATAATTTCACCCGAAGCGTTTTGTATGCCCTTATTCAGTGCATCGTAAATTCCGTTATCGGATTCGGAAATTATTTTTGAAATTTTACCGGTATTTTTCTTAATTATCGACAGCGTGTTGTCGCTTGATTTACCGTCAATTATAATATGTTCAATGTTATCGTAAGTTTGCGAAGCAACCGAACTTATCGTATCTTTTACGGTTGCTTCGTTATTGTATGTTGCAGTTATTACGGATATTTTCATATTACAAATTAATAAAAAATAATTTCGTGTATGGTATAAAACGAACTGTTGTTTTTCCGATTTTTACATTTTCGTTTAAACTTAAATTTACGACATAAGCAATTTTCGGCTCATATTTGTTGATAAAACTGCGAAACGAACGAGTAATTTTTGTGTTTTTCAGTTTTTTGTATTTTACTTCAATAGGAACA